>NZ_JBSFNC010000232.1:0-10100 GCF_053586895.1 Amycolatopsis sp. NPDC003731
ACCCGCCGCAGCTCGGTGACGACCTCGGGCGCGAGCATGTCCGGCAGCCGCAGGTCGAGCAGGATCAGGTCCGGGGCCAGCGAAGCCACCCGCTCTCCCACCGGAGGGGCGGGGGAGGTCGGACCCGCCCCTCCGCGGCAAAGATTTCTGCCGCGGCAGAAAGACAAAAGCGTCCTCGCCGGACAGGCAGGCTCCGGGATGACCACCGGCTACCGCTGTCAGCCAGCGTTGGGGAGGTGGGCCGCAGGGTGGCCATCCCGTCGCCTGAACTGAGGCCTATCACTTTGAGCCGGGCCCGCAAGCTTGCGTCGTCGGCCCGCTCTGCGCGGTGGGTTGCGGGCCCGGCTCAAAGCGATTTTCACGGCCTCAGGCGACGGGATGACCACCCAGCTCCTCAGTTGTGAGCTGGGCGCCGGGCCGGGACCGCCGTCAAGAGCGTGAACAACACCGCCGCCAGTTGGGCCAGCAAGAGCAGATTGCGCTCCGTTCCCGGGTACTCCACCGTCACTTCTGCTGGCTCCTGGGGTACCGATACCGCCACCTGGTGGCCCCAGGCCGGGACTATCGGCACCGGTTTTCCGGCCACCGTTGCCTTCCAGCCCGGCTCCTGCTCTGCCGCCAGCACCAGGAGCCTTCCCGTTGGTCCCTCCGACACCCGGACGCGCACGTCCGGGAGGTCCGCCCGGACCGGGGCCACGCCCTGGGCATTGCCCGGTGCGCCACCTCCGGTGACCGCCGCCTTGGCCAGTTCCGGGGAGATCAAGATCACCTGGCCCGCCGGAGGCACCAGACGGAGCACGCCGCGGCCGTCCGAGGTCGGGGCCGCCACCGAGAGCAGGTCCTTTGCCAACGGTACGTACGCCTGCGGGCCGACTCCGGGCGGGAGCACCACGAACTGGACGCCCGCCGCCGCGGCCGCCGCCAGGGCTCCCTGGACCGCCGGTGCGTCTCCCTGGCCCAATGCCCTGCGCCACGCCGCCAAGCGGGCCGGGGTTCCCGGGGTCGGGGCGAGCTCGTCGTCGCCGTAGTGCGGGAGGCGGCCGGCGATCTGGCGCGTTGCGTCCTGGGCCACGTCGAGCACCGATCGGCCGGAGGCCGCCAGTTCCGCCGAGACCTCCGGGGCCAGCGACGGCCGGTCGCCCGCCCGCAGCGGCCCCTGGGAGCCGACCACCACCGCGCCCGCCGCCAGGGCCAGGAACACCGCCGTGCCGGCCACGGCCATGACCTTTGGCAGCCATGGTGCCGGGACCGCGGCCGTGCCGCCGCGCTGCCAGGATCCGAGCACCACCCAGAGCAGCCCGGCGCCGATGATCAGCAGCGGCACACCGACGTACCCGTGCGATGGCGCGCCGCCCTGCATCGGGGGTGCCGTCACCAAGCGGACCAGGACCAGGCCGCCCGCGCCCAGTGCCGCGAGTGCGAGTCCGCCGGCCGCGAGCTTCGTCGGGCGGACGACCACCGCCACCAGGGCCGCCGCGATCACCGCGACGCCGATCGGCCAGGCTCCCGGCCCGCCCGGGTCGAGCCCGGCGAGGTCCGTGCCGGAGACCGGCGAGGCCGCTCCGCCGAGGCCCTGGACGAGCAGTTCCGGGTGCTTCAGCAGCACCGTCGGCCACGGCAGCAGCAGGGCCAGCGGCAGCAGCACCACGATCCCGACCGACGCGATCCGGCGCGCCAGCCCGGTCGGTGCGGGCAGCACCACGAAGCCGATCAGCAGCCCGGCCAGCGCGAGGCCGTGCGCCAGCGGCGAAAACGCGCCGAGCAGCGCCACCCCGAACGCCGACAGCGCGGAGATGTGCAGCCAGCGCGTGTCCGCGTGCACGAGCAGCCCGGCGATGCCCGCGGCCACCAGCGGCAGCACCAGGTGCACCACGACGACGTCGAGCCGGCCCTGCGCCACGCCGGCGGTCGCGGCCGGCAGCAGCGCGTACGTCGCCGCGACGACCGCGCGGACCCAGCGGCGTACGCGGAGCCGCCTCGTCGCCGCGTACGCGCTCAACGCGGATAGGGGGATGTCGCCGATGAGGAGGATCGCCACCAGCGCGGCGGGGCCGCCGATCGGCGCGAACACCGCGCCCAGCGTGCCGAGCACCGGCACGGCGGCCGACGTCGGCGCGCCGGTGCCGCCCGCGATCGCGTGCCACGGTGTCAGGTACGACGTCCAGAGCTCCCCCAGCCCGCCGACCGGGAGCAGCTTGCCGCCGAAGAGGTCGAGGCCGAGCCGGGCGCGGTTGACGACCAGGCCGAGCGCGGTCAGCACGACGAGCAGCACCACGGGCGGCGCGAAGATCGTCGCCGCGAGCACGCGGCGGCGGTTCACCTCGACGAAGACGAGTTCGGGTTCCGGCTCTTCGGCTTCGGGAGCATCTTCGGGGATGGCTTCGGCCGCCGGCGCCGGGGTTTCCGGCAGCGCCACGGCGACGAGTGTGCCCGGGCGGCGCAGCCCCGACCCGCGCGAGCTGACGCCGCGCAGCGCGCCGGCGGGCAGCGCGTCCGGGCCGACCGGACGGTTCTCGCGGGCGTCGAGCGCTTCCGGCGTCACCCAAGCCGACTCGGGTTCGACCGTCTCGGGAACCCGGCCGAGTGCGACGTCGTTCTCGACGCCGCGGCGCACCAGGCCGACGACGCCGGCGCGGACGGCGTTGCGCAGCCGCGTCCAGCGTCCGGTGAAGAGCCCGCGAACCGTGCCCGGCCGCGGATTCCGCCGCCGGCGGGCGCGGGCGGCGCGCAATCCGCCGCGTCCACTGAGGAGGTACGCGATGGCGGCGAACTCGGCCCGCGCTTCCCCGGTGCGGCGCAGCAGGACGAAGGCCAGCGCGCGCAGCACCGCCAGCAGCGGGAGCCGGATCATGCCGAGCCAGAAGGAAAACGGCGAGCAGTTCACGAGGAACACGCGCAGCCCGTGGGCGCGGTTCGCGGCGGGCAGGGCGCCGGGGAGCGCGTCCGCCGGACGCCGTCCGGTGGTCACCGCGCGGGCGTGGCGGACCCGGGCGAGCGGCACGGACAGGACCATCCCGCCGGCCGCGTTCGCGCGCCAGCCGAAGTCGAGATCCTCGCGCAGCAACGGGAAATCGAGGTCGAAGCCGCCGAGGGCGTCCCAGGCGTCGCGGCGCACGAGCGAGCCCGCACTCGGCACGGCGAGCACTTCCAGGGGATCCTCGCCGGTGGTGGCGACCTGCTGGCGGTGCCCGGAGGCGTCGGTGGACAGCCCGGCTTCGACGATCAGCCGCGGATCGGTCCAGTCGAGACCGAGCGAACCGAGCACGGTGGCCGACGGTTCCTTCGTCGCCACGGTCAGGAGTTGTTCAAGGCAGTCGGGTTCGGGCGCGCAGTCGTCGTGCAGCAGCCACAGCCAGGAACCGGGGTCCCCCCAGCGCTCGGTGGCGTGCGCGACGGCTTCGGCGACCGCGGCCGCGAAGCCGGTCTCACTCGACAGTGTGATGACCCCGGAGAGCACGGGGGAAGAATCGAGCCCGGGGTCCTCGGCCGCTTCGGCGAGCAGCCGCGGGGTCGCGTCGGTGGACCCGGTGTCCACGGCGAGCACGTGCCGGGGCCGGACGCTGCTGCGGCGCAACGCGGAAAGCGCCAGCGGCAGCCAGTTTTCGCCGTCGTGACAGACCACAATGGCCAGAACGGGGGCGGTGCGCGGGACGGTCGGCGCGGCGGTGCGGGGCAACGAACGCTCCAGATCAGGCGGGGAGTCGGTGCGGCCACCCTACGGCCCCGGTCCGTCACCCGATGGTGAACCCACGTCTGTCCACCACGGCGAATCACCGGTGACGCCGAGCATCACCGGTGATTCCCGCTCAGACTGCGCGTTTCTTCAGCTTGCGGCGCTCCCGCTCGGACAGACCGCCCCAGATGCCGAAGCGCTCGTCGTGGGCCAGTGCGTACTCAAGGCACTCGTCCTTGACCTCGCAGCCCAGGCAGATCCGCTTGGCTTCCCTGGTGGAGCCGCCCTTCTCGGGGAAGAACGCCTCCGGGTCCGTCTGCGCGCACAGGGCGCGTTCCTGCCAATCCTGCTCTTCTTCGGTGGCATCGATGAGCTCGGTGAGATCTCCCAGAGCCTGCTCCGGGATCTCGCCCCAACCCATGACGTGCCCCCATTCCTTCCCATCGGCTTCCAACCGCACGTCCGCCTCCTCGCTCCCTAGCACTCCCCAGGCTGGCGGTGGTGAAACGACACTCGCCGTCCCCTCTCGGCGGCGAATGACATCACTGTGATTACACCCGTGTAGTGCGGTCAGGTCAAGCGGAGTAGCGAGTTCGGGGGACGTTCCGGCCCGATCGCGCAAGGGGACACGCCGGTAACTTCACACCGGGCATACGGAAGACTGGAGCATGTGCAGAAGTCAGCAGTGCGCCCCAGCCCGGTCTTCCTCGGCATCCTCGCGCTCACCGTCGCCGGTGGCGCCATGGCCGCGTTCGGTGACATCAACACCGTTTTCGTCCGCGACCGCGACCCGCTGCTCATCGCGGGCGTGGTGATCTTCGTCGCCGCCGGCTGGGTGGCGTCGCTGTCGCTGCACGAGTTCGGGCACGCGATGGTCGCCTACCGCGGCGGGGACTACAGCGTCGCCCACAAGGGTTACCTGACGCTGGACGTCCGGAAGTACACCGACCCCGTCCTGTCGATCATCCTGCCGCTGATCTTCCTCATCATCGGCGGCATACCGCTGCCGGGCGGCGCGGTCTGGATCAACCGCGGGGCGCTGCGCTCGCGCGGGACGTCGTCGTGGGTGTCGCTGGCCGGGCCGCTGAGCAACCTCGCGGTCGGGGCGGCCCTGGCGCTGGTGGTCGCGCTGGTGCCGATGGCGGGCGGGCTCGTGATCGCGATGTCCTACCTGGCGCTGCTGCAGGTGGTGACGTTCCTGCTCAACATCCTCCCGATCCCGGGCCTCGACGGCTGGGGCGCGATCGAGCCGTACCTGCCGCCGCGGGCGCGTGAACTCGGCGCGCAGGTCCGGCCGTGGGCGCCGATCATCCTGTTCGCGGTCCTGTGGTTCTTCCGCCCGGCGAACAACGCGCTGTGGGACGGCTCGTACGCCATCTTCAACGCCTTCGGCGGGTACGTCGACGGCGCCAAGATCGGCTTCAGCGTGTTCCAGTTCTGGAACTGAGGTTTGCCGCGGGCTCCGCGCGGGAATGATCAGCGCGGAGCCGGCGCGTGCTCGGTCAGCCAGCCGTGCGCGCGCTGCCAGGCTTCCCGCAGTCCCGACCGTTCGCTCAGGTAGCTGCCCGCGACGCCGACGACCGGCACCTTGCCGATCGCGCGGTGCAGCAACCGCCCGCGCGGCCGCTTCCCGAGCTCTTCGGTGAGTTCGCGCAGGCTCCGGCCGAGCCGCCACAGCGTGCCCGCGGCGGCACCGACGGTGGCCTTGCCGTGCTTCCGTTCCGACGCGGCGAGGTCTTCGGTCAGCCGGGCGGTGGCCCCGGCCTCGGCGGCTTCGTCGTGGCCGGCGGCGAGCCCGGGCGGGATGTCCCGGCCGAACAGCACCCAGGCGATCATCCGCACGCGGGTGCCGACGTCCGCGACGCCGTATTCCCCGGCGATGGCGCACAGCAGCAGTCCTTGCGACGCCGCGCCGACGGTGTCCTGCACCGGCACCCGGTCGGCGAGCGCGCCGCCGAGGCCGGGCACCGCGGTCAGCACCGCCGCGAACCGGCCGACGCGGTTCATCCACCAGCTCGACCGCTCGTGGCCGGTCATCCGCGTCCAAGCGTCCGTGCCGGGCACCTTCACCGACGTCACCCCGTTGACGAGCTTCGCCTTGAGGCCGGACTCGACGCCGGCGAGGTCCTCCGCGCCCCGCGCCTGCAGCCCGAACGGATCGGCGTCCCGCAGCGAGTCGAGCACCGGCCCGCAGGCCCGCACGAACGGCCGCAGCACGGCCACGATCTGTCCGTCGGAAATGGTCACGGTTGTCGTCCTTCCGGCCGCCGGACCCGGCGCCGGTGCGCCGGGCGTGGCCAGAGTCGGCGCCGCGACCGGCGTTGTTACGGGGTCCGGTGCTCGGTCAGCCAGACGTGCGCCCGCTTCCAGACCACGCGCAGGCCCGACCGCTCGCCGAGGTAGTCCCCCGCGGCCCCGACGACCGGCAGCATGCCCAGCGCCCGGTGGAAGAGATTGCCGCGCGGCCGCTTCTCCAGCTCCTCGGTGATCCCCAGCAGCCCCCGGCCCAGCCGCCACAACGTCCGGCCCGCCGCCTTCACCGTGGCCTTGCCGTGCTTCTTCTCCGACGCCCTCAGTTCCTCGGTCAGCTTCGCCGCTTCGTCCGCCTCCGCGGCTTCGTCGTGCTCCGCGTGCTTGCCCGCCGCCAGGTCCGGGTCGATGTCGCGCTCGAAGAGGACCCACGCGATGAGCCGCACCCTCGTGCCGACGTCGGTCACCCCGTACTCGCCCGCGATAGCGCACAGCAGCAGGCCCTGGGACGCCGCGCCGAGTGTGTCCTGGACCGGCAGGCGGTCGGCCAGCGCGCCGCCCAGCCCCGGGATCGACGTCAGCAGCGCCGTGAAGCGGCCGACGCGGTTCATCCACCAGCTCGACCGGTCGTAGCCGGTCATCCGGGCCCACGCCGCCGTGCCCGGGACCTTCACCGACGTCACGCCGTGGATCAGCTTCGCCTTCAGCCCCGAATCGACCTCGGCCAGGTCCTCCGACGCGCGCGCCTGCAGGCCGAACGGGTCGGACTCGCGCAGCGCGTCCAGCATCGGCCCGCACGCCCGCACGAACGGCCGCAGCACCGCCACGACGTGCTTGTCGGAGATCGCCTCAGCCACGTCCCGGTCCCCTTCCCGCCCGGCGCGGTGCGCCGCCCAGCACCATCGCGCCCGGCAGCGCGCTCGCGCCGAGCAGCAGCAACGCCCGCCAGTCCTGGATCAGCACCAGGTCACCGCCCGGGCCCAGCATCCCGACCCCGAACACGACGAGCACCCACACGGCCAGGGGTACCCACGAAAGCCCGGGTCGCACCAGCTTCGCCGTGGTCCACACCAGCCACGGTGTGGTGACGGCGCCGACGAGCACCGTCACCGGCAGCGGCACCACGCCGATCCGCAGCGGCAGGAAGAACAGCTCCAGCAGCGCGAGCAGCACCGTGTCGACGACGAGCAGCGCGAGCAGCAGCCCCCGCTCGAGCGTCAGCTGCTCTTCCACGGTCACAGCCCGCCGAACAGGTCGTCCGCCGCGCCCTCGGCCGAGCCGTGGGCCAGGACGAAGAAGTCGCGCCCGAGGATCGGCTGGGCGAGCTCGTTCGTGAGCGCGAAGTACGGGAGGCCGTCGTCGACCACGGTGAGCTGGGTCGCGTGCGCGCGCAGGGCCGCCAGCTTCGCCGGGAGGTACGCGGCGACGTCGAGCACGGTGGTGATCTCTGCGTCGGGCGTCACGGGCAGCTCGTCGTCGTCCGGGACGGTGAACACCGTGTCGTGCTCACGCAGCGCGGCCAGCCCGGCGCGCACCGCGTCCCGCGACGCGACCGTGTGGAAGACCCGCTCCACCGACTCCGCCCGCGGCGCCGCGGCCATGGTGATCTCGTGGGCCCGGATGTGGTCGGGGTGGCCGTAGCCGCCGAAGGCGTCGTAGGTGACTACGACCTGGGGCCGCACCTCGTCGATGAGCTCCGCCAGCTGCGCGGCCTGCTCGTCGATGCTGCCGCCGGTGAACGCCCGCGGGTGCGACGCCGACGGCGTGCCCGCCATGCCCGAATCGCGCCACCTGCCGAGCCCGCCCAGGTAGCGGTGCCGCGACACGCCCAGCGCGGCGCAAGCGGCCTTCAGCTCGGCGACGCGGTAGCCGCCCAGCTGGTCGGCGGCCCAGGCGCCCAGCCCGGCCAGCTCGGGCAGGCCGGCCATGATCTCGCCTTCCTCACCCAGCGTGCAGGTCACCACGGTCACCTCGGCGCCTTCGGCGGCGTATCGTGCGATCGAGGCGCCGGTGGTGATGCTTTCGTCGTCGGGATGGGCGTGGACGAACAGCAGCCGTCGGGATACCGGGGAGATCACGGGTTGAGCGTAATTCCCGTGCTCCGACCTTCGTCGGGGACACCCTCGGTTATCCTCGCGCGAGTCGCGACCGCCGCGTCGTGACCGTCTGTACCCCCACGAAGGGCATCTGGTGAGCACTGAAGCAACTTCGGCGGACGTCGCCGGCGTGTCAGGATCGGTCCTGTCCATTTCCGACCTCAGCGTGTCGTTCCAGACCGAGGACGGCGTCGTGAACGCCGTCAAGGGCATCGGGTTCGACGTGCAGCCCGGCGAGATCGTCGCCGTGGTCGGGGAGTCCGGGTCCGGCAAGTCCGTCACGTCGATGTCGGTGCTGGGCCTGCTGCCCAAGACCAGCCGGATCGCCGGTGAGCTGCGCCTCGGCGAGCGCAACCTGGCGGATCTCAAAGAGAAGGACATGCAGAAGATCCGCGGCAACCAGGTCGCGATGATCTTCCAGGAGCCGATGACGGCGCTGAACCCGGTCTACACGGTCGGCTGGCAGCTGCGCGAGGCCCTGCGGTCCCACCTCGACATCGCCAAGGACGCCGCGGACAAGCGCGCGGTCGAGCTGCTCGACATGGTCGGCATCCCGAACCCCGAGCTGCGGTTCAAGCAGTACCCGCACCAGCTCTCGGGCGGCCTGCGCCAGCGCGTCGTCATCGCCATGGCGATCGCGTGCGACCCGAAGGTGATCATCGCCGACGAGCCGACCACGGCGCTGGACGTCACGGTCCAGGCCGAGATCCTGGGCCTGCTGCGCAAGCTGCGGGACACCCTGGACACGGCGATCGTCCTGATCACCCACGACATGGGCGTCGTCGCCGACATGGCCGACCGCGTGATCGTGATGTACCAGGGCGAGATCGTCGAAGAGGCGCCGGTGCGCGAGCTGTTCGCGTCGCCGAAGGAGGACTACACCCGGCGGCTGCTGGCCGCGGTGCCGGTGCTCGGGCAGCGGCCCGAGGGCCGCCGCCTGCTCGACGACGCCGGTATCGCCAGCGACAGCACCGAGGCGGCCAAGATCGCCGAGGAGATCCGGCTGGCGGACGAAGAGCTCGAGGCCGTGATCGAGGAGGCCGCGCCGGCCCTGGAGATCAAGAACCTGGTGCTGGAGTACCCGGGCCGTCGCGGCCAGGGCAAGAACCGCGCGGTCGACGACGTCTCGCTGACCATCGCCAAGGGCGAGATCGTCGGCCTGGTGGGCGAGTCCGGTTCGGGCAAGTCGACGGTCGGCCGCTGCGCGATCCGCCTGCTCGACCCGACCGAGGGCACGGTGTCCATCGCGGGCAAGGACATCACGAAGATGTCGGCGAAGGAGCTTCGCCCGCTTCGCCGGTACTTCTCGATCGTGTTCCAGGACCCGGCGTCGACGCTGGACCCGAAGATGACGATCGGCGAGTCGATCGCCGAGCCGATGGTGCTGCACAAGGTGCTGTCCGGCAAGGAGCTGTCGGCCCGGGTCCGGTCGCTGCTCGACAAGGTCGAGCTGGGCGGGCACTACATGAACCGCTACCCGCACGAGCTGTCCGGCGGCCAGCGCCAGCGCGTGGCGATCGCCCGCGCCCTGTCCCTCGACCCGGCGCTGCTGATCGCGGACGAGCCGACGTCGGCGCTGGACGTGTCGGTGCAGGCCCGCGTGCTGGACCTGTTCCTGGACCTGCAGCAGTCCCTGCAGTTCGCGTGCCTGTTCATCAGCCACGACCTCGCGGTGGTCGACCTCCTGGCCGACCGCGTCGCGGTGATGCAGCACGGCAAGCTCGTCGAGGTCGGCACCCGTGACCAGGTGCTCCACTCGCCGCAGCAGGAGTACACGAAGCGCCTGCTGTCGGCGGCGCCGGTCGCGGACCCGGTGCTGCAGGCCGAGCGCCGCGCGGCCTGGGAGGCCGGCCGGCTGGCCCCGGTGGCCGACTGAAGTTCTGACGCCGAAGGGCCCGCACCCCGGACGGGTGCGGGCCCTTCGCCGTGTCCGGAGGAACATCACGCGTGATTGAGGGGTCATCTCCCGTGATTGAAGGGTCATCATGCGTGATTGAAGGGTCGACACGGACTCAGGGCCGTGTCGACCCTCCAATCACGTGTGTCGACTCTCCAATCACGTGTGTCGACCCCTCGATCAC
>NZ_JBSFNC010000233.1:0-10034 GCF_053586895.1 Amycolatopsis sp. NPDC003731
ACCGCGGCTCGTCTCCCCCCTGCCGAGCCGCGGCCCGCCGGCCCCGTTGGCACCCCCCTCGTCACCGGGTCCTGATCGGCGGGAACTTCAGCGGGCTGGCTCCACGAAGCGACGTTGCCGTGGTCGGTGATCGTCACGACGAGCTTGTCCTCCGGCACCCCGCTGCACTCGAGGAACACCCGCAGGTGCGGCACGCCGACCTGGTGGACGCAGAAGAGCGCGAAGTCGTCCCGGCTCAGGCCGGTGCGGGCCAGTGCCGCGTCCAGCTGCGGCCGGATCCCCCGCACGACGGACTCCATCAAGGTGCGGCCGTCGCCGCGCAGGTACCCGTCGGTGACGAGGTCGCGGGAGTTCGCGCCGCCGTGCCCCGGGATCGAGGCGACGTGCCAGGCCGACGAGTCCGCCGAGAACTCGCGGTGGAAGATGCCGGGCACCGGCGAAGCCTCCAGCAGCATCGCGGCCCCGGCGTCGGACAGGGTGTAGCCGGCGAGGGAGTCGACGAACTGCGCGCGGTCCGCGACCGGCCACCGGACCACCCGCGAGCCGGTCTCGCCGGTGCAGACCAGGATCCGGCGGTACTGCCCGCTCCGGATCAGCGCCTCCGCGACCTGCATCCCGTTGAGAAAGCTGTTGCAGGCGTTCTTGACGTCGAACACCGGGCAGGACGCCCCGAGCTTGGCCGCCACGACGTGCGCGGTGGCCGGTTCGACGAGGTCCTGGGAGGCGGACGCGAACACGAGCAGATCCACCTCGTCCGCCCCGAGCCCGGCGCCGGACAGCAGTTTCGCGGCCGCCGCCACGGCGAGGTCGGAGGCGAGCTCACCCGGTGCGGCCCGGTGCCGGGTCCTGATCCCGCTGAGCTTGCCGATCGCGCCCGGCCGGGGCGTGAAACCGTTGCTCTCGCGGGCGATGCGCTCCTCGATCTCGCGGTCGCCGACCAGAGCCGGGGGCAGCTGGGCGGCGACGCCGCCGATCGCCACGTGCATGGCACTGTCCTTTCTAGACACCGGTGAACGCCAATGTCACGTTGTGGCCGCCGAAGCCGAACGAGTTGCTGATCGCCGCGGTGAGCGTGACGCGGCGGGGCGCGCCGGCCACGACGTCGAGGCCGATCCGGTCGTCGGGCGTCTCGAGGTTGGCCGTCGGCGGGACCAGGCCGTCCCGGACCGACAGCACGGTCGCGATCGCCTCCACCGCGCCGGAGCCGCCGAGCAGGTGCCCCAGCGCGCCCTTCGGCGCGGTGACCACCGGGCCGTCGCCGAGGACCCGCCGGATCGTGACGCTCTCGGTCAGGTCGCCCAGCGGCGTCGACGTCGCGTGCGCGTTCACGTGGCCGACGTCCCCGGCCGCGAGGCCCGCCCGGCGCAGCGCGGTGGTCATGGCGGCGCACTGCCCGGCGCCGTCCGGGTCCGGCGCGGTGATGTGGTGGGCGTCGTTGCTCATGCCCGCACCCGCGAGCCGGCCGTACGCCTTCGCGCCGCGCGCCGCGGCGAAGTCCGCGCGCTCCAGCACGACGATGCCGGCGCCCTCCCCCAGCACGAAGCCGTCCCGGCCGGCGTCGAACGGGCGGGACGCGGTCCCAGGGCTGGCGTTGCGGGTGCTCATCGAACGCGCCCGGGTGAACCCCGCCATGATCGCCGGCGTGATGCAGGCGTCCGTGCCGCCCGCCACCACCACGTCGGCCTCCCCCGCCACGATCATCCGCCACGCCCACGCGATCGCCTCGGCCCCGGACGCGCAGGCCGACATCGGGGCGTGCACCCCGGCCCGCGCCTTCAGCGCGAGCCCGACCAGCGCGGCCGGGCCGTTGGGCATGACCATCGGGATCAGCTGCGGTGACACCGCGCGCAGCCCCCGGTCCCGCAGGGCGTCGTGCTGGGCGACCAGCGTCGTCGCGCCACCGATGCCGGTGCCGATCACGACGCCGCAGCGCAGGGGGTCCACCGTGTCGCCGGCCAGCTCCGCGTCCCGGCACGCCTGCCGGGCCGCGACCACGGCCAGCTGTTCGGCCCGGTCCATCCGCTTGAGCTCGGCGTACGCCAGGTCCCCGTCGGGTTCGGCGGCCAGCCGCGCGGCGATGCGCACCGGGAAGTCCCGCGCCCATGCGGTGTCCAGAGTGGACGTTCCGGTGCGGCCGTCGAGCAGGCCGCGCCAGGTGGCGGGCACGTCCCCGCCCAGCGGGGTGGTCGCGCCGACGCCGGTGACCACGACCTCGACGTCCGGGCTGGTCACGCCGCCGCGCGCAGGTAGGCGGCGACGTCGCCGAAGGTCTGCAACGCAGGGAGGTTCTCCTCGGGGATGATCAGGCCGTAGCCGAGTTCGATCTCGTCGGTCAGCTCGACCATGGCCAGCGAGTCGATGTCCAGCTCGTCGCGCAGCGACAGGCCGGTCAGCGGGCGTTCGGCGGACAGCGCCACCGGGTCGGTGCCGGACACCTTCGCGATCAGCTGGGCCAGGGTGCGCTCGATGTCGTCGGAAGGGCTCATCGCTTACCTCTCACGGTGGATTCGGGGCTACGGCGAGAGGCTGGCAACGGCCGCTGACCGACAGCTGACGGCCGGCCCCGGATCCGGCCCGGCTGTGCGCCGTGCACAAGCGGTTCGCGGCACCGGCCCAGCCGCGGCGCTATGGTCGGCGGATGCCGGGGCATCCGCACGCGTCCAGGAGGGTCATCCGCGAGGTGGCCGCCGCCGTCCTCACCGAGCTGCCGTCGTTCGCCGACCGGCTGACCGAGCGGGGTGCGGTCGAGGAGAAGACGTTCTACGCGCGCGGCGACTGGGTGGCGCCCGCGGACATGCGGCAGTCGTTCATGGACAACGCCCGCAGCGCGCTGGTCCTGATGACCGAGGGGTTCGAAACGCGGGCCGACTGGATCGCGGCCCCGTTGGCCACCGGCCGCCGCCGCGCCGAACAGGGCGTGCCCCTGGAGGCGGTGCTGCACCTGTTCCGGTTGGGTACCGAGCTGCTGTGGGAGATGCTGCTGGCCGTGGCCCGCCGCCGGTCACCGGCCGAGCTGACCGAGTTCGTCGACAGCGTGATGGTGCTGTGGCAGGCGACCGACCGCGTCTCGACGGCGATGGTCGAGGGGTACCGGTCGCGGGAGAGCCAGCTGCGGACGCGGGCGAACCGGCGCCGGGAGGGGCTGGTCCGGGTGCTCGTCGAAGGCCGCGGCGCCGATCCCGCCGTCGCCGCGGACGCCGAGGCCGAGCTGGGCCTGCCCGGACACGGCCGGTACGTCGTAGTTCTGGTCGTCGGCGACCTGGCGGCCGAGGACGTGGCGCCGGTCCCCGAGCTGGCGGCGCTGGGGGTCCGCGTGGTCGTGGCGCCCTACCGGGACCGGGTGGTGTGGCTGGCCGAGCTGGGCGGGAGCACCGCCGGTCGGCTGGCCGGGCTGCTGACACCCCACCTGCACCACCGCGCGGGCCTGTCCGGCGAGGTCGACGGCCTCGCCGAGATCGGGATCGCCTACCGGCTGGCGGAAATCGCGCTGGACACCCAGCCGCCGGAGGTGCCGGGCCTGGCCGTGCTCGACGACCGGTTGCCCGAGGCGCTGGTGGCCGCCAGCCCGCGGCTGGCCCACCGGCTGGCGGCGAAGACACTCGGCCGCGTCCTGGACCTCGAGGACGCGGAGCGCCGGGTCCTCCTGCAGACGCTGGAAGCGTGGTTCCGGGCGGACCGCTCCCCCAGCCGCGCCGGCGAACTGCTGTACTGCCACCGGAACACGGTGCTCAACCGGCTGCGCAAGATCGAGCAGCTCACCGGCGCTTCCCTGGAGGACGACCGCCACCAGCTGTGCTGCCGCCTCGCCCTGATGGCCCCCGCGGCCCGGTCGTGAGGGGTAAGGCGGGTCAGAACCCGCCTTACCACTCACGAGGCCTGGGGCCCGGGTCGGTCAGGAGGTGCTGCAGCTGACGCTCGGCCAGTTCCAGTTGCCGTTCGCCATGATGGTGACGCCCCAGTTGTCGCCGTTGCCGTTCGGCTTCGCGACGAGCACCTGGCTGCTCGGCCACGTGGCGTTGATGTTCCAGGTGGCGCTGATCCGCGCGGGGCTGGGCACGTTCATCGTGACCGTCCACGAGGAGGAGCCGCTGACCGAGACGTTGAGGTTGTACCGGTCACCCCACCGCTGCCCCGCCGAAAGCGTGGCGGTGCAGTTGCCCCCGCCCGGTGTCGTGGTCGTGGTGGTCGGGGTCGTCGTCGTGGTGTCCGTCGGGGTGGTCGTGGGTGTCGTCGGGGTCGTGGTCGGGCCGGGACCGGCGGCGTTGAGGGCGTTCAGCACCGAGGTGTAGGCCGCCTTCTTGTTGCCGTTGCCGTCGAACAGCAGCGGGCTTTCGTTGGACCGCCACGAATCGCTGTCCCGGACGCCCCACACGGTGATGCCGACGCAGCGCGCGACGTTCATGCACGCCTGGGTCAGCGCCGAGTACTGCCCGGTGTTCGAGTTCGTGACGTCGACCTCGGTGAGCGCGACGTCGACGCCGAGCGCCGCGAAGCTGGAGATCGTCTGCTGGAAGTTGCCCGGTACCGAGCTGCCGCCGGTGAAGTGGGCCTGCAGGCCGACGCAGTCGATCGGGACGCCGCGGGACTTGAAGTCCTGCACCATCCGGTAGACGCCCTGGGTCTTGCCGTAGCTCCAGTTGTCGATGTTGTAGTCGTTGTAGCAGAGCTTGGTCGACGGGTCGGCCGCGCGCGCGGTCCGGAAGGCGACCTCGATCCAGTCGTTGCCGGTGCTCTGCAGGTTCGACGACCGGCGGCTGCCGTCCTCGTTGAACGCCTCGTTGACGACGTCCCAGTAGGCGAGTTTGCCCTGGTAGTGGGCCATCACCTTCTGGATGTGGTTGATCATCGCGTTGCGGAGGTTGCTGCCGCCCATGTTCTGCATCCAGCCCGGTTGCTGCGCGTGCCAGGCGAGGGTGTGGCCGCGGACCTTCGAGCCGTGGCTGACCGCCCAGTTGTAGATCTGGTCGCCCGCCGAGAAGTTGAACTGGTTCTGGTTCGGCTCGGTCGCGTCCGGCTTCATCTCGTTCTCGGCCGTCACCATGTTGAACTCGCGGGCCGCGATGGTGGTGTAGGCCGAATTGCCGAGCCGGCTGCCGGCGATCGCCGTGCCGAAGTACCGGCCGGACTGCGCGGCCGCGGCGCCCAGCGTGCTGGCCGCGGCGTCCGCGCCGGGCGCGGTCACCAGAACGGTTGCGGTCGCGGCGACGCTCGCCACTCCCGCCAGCACTCGAGTGGTCGTCGACCGCCACCAGCGCCTGCGGCGCAGGTCCGACGAACTTTCCGCCATCCGTGGTCTCCTTCGGTGAAGTTCCCCCGTTGCCAGCAGCAGAGCACGCCGCCGAAGGGCCACGCAAAAAGTTTCGATCGACTTTCGACGCCACGCATCCCGTCCTGGCCGGAACGCCGAAAGTTTCGAACACCCCCGAAGCCGGTTTCGAGCTGGCGAAACCCTGTCGCCGGGTCCTGGTCCCGGCGCACAACCACCGTCGCCGCCGGACGTCTTGTAGGGGGTGATCATCGCAGCGATCCGGGAGGACGTGCCGCCGCGGGCCGGCGCGCGTCCTCCCGGCCGCCGGTGGCGGTGGCTGCTCCCGCTCGCGGTGTTCGCGCTGCTGGCCGAGATGGCGATCGCGATGGTCACCACGGCCGTCGAGCAGACCCCGACCATCGACGAGCCGGTCTACGTCGGCGCGGCGGTCTTCTCCCTGGACCACGACAGCCTCCGGTACAACCCCGAGCACCCGCCGCTGGGCAAGCTCGTCATCGCGACCGGGCTCGCCTTCGCGGACGTGCACGTCGACGCCGGTTTCGCCGGCGACCAGACCCAGCTCGGCCGGTACGTGCTGTACGAGCCGGGCCACGACGCGGGCCGGTTGCTGCTGCTGGCCCGGTTGCCGGTCATCGTGCTGACGCTGCTGTTCGGGCTGGTCGTGTTCCTGTTCGCCCGCGATCTGGCCGGCCCGGCCGGCGGTGTCGTGGCGCTGGCGCTGTATGCGCTTTCCCCCGACCTGATCGCGCACGGGTCTCTGGCGACCCTCGACGTCCCGGTGGCCGGTTTCCTGGTGACGTCGGCCTGGCTGCTGTGGCGCGCCCGGAAACGTCCCTGGCGCTGTCTTCCGTTGGCGGGGCTGGCCTTGGGCGCGGCGGTGGCCACGAAGATGAGTGCCCTGGCCGCGGTTCCGGTGGTGCTGATCCTGGCCGCGCTGTCGGCCTGGTACGCCTATGGTCCACAAAGGACAGCCAGGCGCCTCGGCGCCGGCGTGGCGGCGGCTTCCGGCGTCGGGCTGATCACGGTCGCCGTCGTGTGGGTTTCGTACCTGGTCGTCGATCCGCAGCTGCGCTGGACACCGCCGCCGGGCCTGCCCGCGGTCGAAGGCCTGCGGTCGCTCGTCGACCTGCTGCCGCTGCCGCGGCCGTACCTCGACGGCATGCGCGTCCAGTTCGGCTTCGAAGACCAGGTGTGGACGACGTTCCTGTTCGGCAGCGTGCACGTCGGTGCGCTGTGGTACTACCTCCCGGCCGCGCTGCTGGTGAAGACCCCGCTGGGCGCGCTGGCCCTCTGGCTGACCGGCGCCGTCGCGATGGTGGCGGTCACCCGCCTGCGTCCGGCGGCACCGTACGTCCTGGTTCCGGCGGCCGTGCTGCTGGCCGCGGCGATGACGGGCAGCCGCGACCTCGGCGTCCGGTACGCGCTCTTCGTGCCGATGTTCCTGGCCGTCGCGGCGGCCGGGGTGGTCACCGTCCGCCGCCGGTGGGCGCCGGCCGCCGTGGCCGCCCTGGTCGCGTTCACCGCGATCAGCTCGCTGCGGACGTTCCCGTACTACCTGCCGTACTCGAACGAGGCCTTCGGCGGCCCGGCGCAGACCCACCGGCAGCTGCACGACTCGAACGTCGACTGGGGCCAGGACCTGGGCCGGCTGGCCGAGCGCCTGAAGCAGCGTCACCCGGGTGAACGGGTGTGGCTGGTCTACAAGGGCAGCGGCGTGCCGTCGTCCTACGGCATCGACGCCGCCGACCCCCTGGCCGTGCCCCCGGACGCGGTGCACGGCCTGCTGGTGGTCTCGGATTCGGCCATCGCCAAGGCGGACGACCGCCTGGGGTTCCTGCTCCGCACGAGCACCCCGCTCGACGACGTCGGGCACTCGATCACGATCCACCGCCGTCCGTGAGCCGCCCGGCGACCGGCCGGACCGGCCGACGGCGAAGGGCGTGGACCGCCCGCTGACGTCTCGGGCATGATGATCGGGTGCCCCGAAGAGAGCTCCGCCCCGACCAGGTCTGGCTGATCGGCGTTCCGCTCAACCTGCTGCTGGCCATCCCCTGCGCCTACCCGGTCGCGCTGGGACTGTTCGGGTTGCAGATCCTCGCGGGTGAGCTCGGCTTGGCCGAGGTCGTGGCCGATTCCGGTGAAGCGGGGATCAAGATCGTGATCGGCCTGGTCCTGGTCCTGTTCGCCGGGCTGGTGGTGTTCGGTTTGAACGCCTTGTTCGCCTTCCGGGCCCCGGACCTCGGGGTGGCCCGCTATTGGCTCGCGGTGGCCCTGCTGATCATCGTTCCCGATGTCCTTTACTGGACGGTCATCCGCTAGGGCGCGAGCGCGCTACGCCCCTCCACTTCGGACACCGTGGCAGGGCCGCGGGCGATCAGGTACGCCACGAGATCGGCGCCCGCAAGGGACTCGACCGGCTGCGCGCCGAGCAGGTCCGGGGCCGGGCTGTCCTCCGGCCCGGCCCGCTCACATGTTCATGATCGGCAGCTGAGCGTCCGGGCGCGCCAGCCGGGCGAGGAACTGCTCGGGGCGGTCGGTCACCGGACGCAGCGCCTCCACCGCTTTCGCCCGCTGCCCCAAGCCCGACCACACCACCGCCAACGCGAGCCCCAGGCCGTTGGCCACGTGCGGGCAACGCTGTCTCGCCAGCTGCAAGGCCGCGATACAGTCCTCCAGGGCCTCGTCGTGGCGGTCGGTGCGGCTCAGCGCCATCGCCCGGTTCGCCAGCAGCATCACCCGCACGATCGGCGTGTCCTCGGTTTCGAGCTGGCGGGCCATGAGCTCGGCCGCCGCCGCGAACTCCCTCGTGCGGAACGCGGCCGCCCAGCCGGTGCGGTCGCTCAGCTGGATCAGGTCGATGACGCGCCCCTCCTCCGGCCACTCCCGCCGGTAGCCGAGGCGGAAGCTCTGCCACCCGTCCGGTTCCAGCGCCGGGAGCAGCGGGCGGATGTCCGTCGCGCACTGCTCCGCACTCGGCCGGCAGTGCAGGAACACCGGCCGCGGGTCGTGCACCAGCGCCGTGCCGTCGCGGGCGAACAGCCAGTTCCCGCGGTGGGCGTCGCCGTGCAGGACGTTGCGGGAGTGCATCTTGGCGAGCGTGGTGCCGATCGCGAAGCCGTCCGGTTCGAGCGGCTGCGCTTCGGTCACCCACAGGTGCCGGAACTCGCGGTAGTCCGTCACCACCGGCTGGGCCTCGCAGGGCACCGGCACGCTCTCGACGTACGAGCAGAGGAAACGGATGCTCTCGCGCCGGCCCACCACGAGCGGGTAGCGCGGGCCGCCCGCTCCGGTCAGGCTCGACAGCGGCACCGCCGCGCACTCCCCGATCGACTCCACGACGTCCCGTGGCCACTGGTCGAGGGTGCGCTCGCGCGGGATCTCCTCGCGCAGGAGCACGATTTCGCCGCGCTCCACCAGTTCGCGCACCGGCAGCAGGTCGGTGCCGGTGACCTCGGTCGCCTCGACGGACGCCGCGCCGAGTTCGAGCAGGAACGTCACCGCCCCAGCATAGAATGGCCGGCGTGGCCGAAACCGGGGAAAACGTGGCGCTGGTGACCCAGACCCTGGTCGCCAACGCCAGCAGCGTCCTGAGCCGTCCGGAAACCCTGACCCTGCCGCTGTTCCTCGACCTCTGCGCGCTCTGTGAAGCGGCGGTGCTCCTCGACCGCCTGGAAGCGCTGGGCGCGGCGGACGACCACGTCAACGTCCTGGGCCGGCGGCTCGGCGAGGAAGGGCTCTACCGCACGTTCCGGCCCGCGCTGTCCCCCGACGAGCTGCGGCGCGTCATGCTGCGGCTGCCGGACGAGCTCGCGAAACGCATCACCCTCGACGCCGTCGGCCACGAGCACACCGTCGACGCGTCCGGCGCGCTGACCGGCTTGGACTACACGACCGGGCTGAACAACCTCCTCGCCCAGGTCGACGCGCTCGGCGGGTACGCCAGCAGCCGCGACGGCTCGGTCAAGGAGCGGCTGTACCGCGGGAACGGCTACCTCATCATGGCCGCCGCGCACGGCCTGGACTACTTCCCGGACTTCGACCGGGTGCCGTTCGTGGCGGGCACGCTGCAGAAGACCTACCGCTCGCTGCCGCGCCGGCTGTACGACAAGGTCAGCGAATCGCTCGACGAGCCGCTCAACGGCGGCGACGTCGTCGCCGAGTGGGCGGCGATGTCGACCATCCCGATCCCGCCGATCAGCGCGCTGGTGCTCTCGCGCGCGGCCTCGCTCGGCGACGTCCCGGAGCAGCTACTGCGCGTGCGCGACGAATTCCGCCGCTATCGGCGCTATTTCGGCGAATTCAAGGCGGATTTGCGCACCGCCGACACGATCCGGGAGCGCCGGAAGCTGCTGGCCAAGTACCAGGCCCTGCTGGCCGAAGCGAGCGGTCCCGACCGCGAAACCGTGTCGCTGACCGAGATGCTGAACCTGACGGAGAAGGCCGTGAAGGCCGCGGCCGGCCCGGCGCTGCCGACGAGCTACGGCGCCCTGCTGGTGACGCAGCCGGTGGACTGGATCCGCCGCTGGTGGCAGCGGCGCCCGCTGGCCATCCTGTTCCGGCTGGACAGCAAGCTGCCACGGCTGTCGGAGTACCGGGACCTGGTCGGCAAGCTGTGGGGCGAGGAGGCGGGCCGGCTGCTGCTCGGCCAGGTCCCCGACCACGGCGCCCGGCTGCGCGCCCTGATGGCCGACGCCGAGCCCGCCTGATCCGCGCGCCGGAACGCCGCGAATGACTCATTCGGGACCTCGGACGTCCCGAATGAGTC
>NZ_JBSFNC010000234.1:0-9973 GCF_053586895.1 Amycolatopsis sp. NPDC003731
GGCATTCCGCGGCAGGACCAACGCAGACCACCCGGCTGAGCGAGCGGGACCTGCTCGCCCTGATGCTCGTCCCGTCCGGGAACAACGTCGCCCGGCTGCTCGCTCGGTGGGACGCCGGCGCCGGCATCAGTCGTCAGTGGCTGCATAAGCAGTACGTGCGCCGCGGCCGCAGCTCAGAAGACCTCGGCGCCGAACTCGGCTTGTAGCTGCGAGGAAGACCGGACGCGGCCCACGCCCGGCCTTCACCCCCGCTTCCATTCAGCAGTTGACGTAGCTCAGCCTGACCGGCGGCCATCCGATCTGTGCAGATGACTTGAGGCACCGGCCGTTGGGCGGGCCGAGGCGGACGAAGTCGGCCCAGACGTACTGGGCGACGTACCGACAGGCACCCCGCACCAGCGGTGGGGCGATGTCGCAGGTGTCGCGCAGCGCGCTCGCGGAGACCACTGCGGCGGCGTACATCGCCTGGGTGAGCGGCCGGTCGAAAGTCGCGCCAAGAGCGCGGGCAGTGGGCGCGGCTGCAGTGATCGCTGTGCCGCGGTCGGCCCAGGCAGATGGTACCGGCTCGGCGTTCGCAGCCGCCCCGATGCCGAGCACACCAACGGCCGCCGTCGCGAGCGACACCGCGGTCCTGCGTACCAAGCTAGAAAGCATGGTAGTTACCTCCAGTCCAGTATTTTATTGAGCGGTGCAGTAGGCCGGGCCGACGACGGGCTTGACGATCCGGACGCCCGTACCGGCGGAGTTGCAGTAGTAGATCGCGGCGGAGCCAACGAGCGCGACGGCGGCCACTACGCCGGCGGCAACGGGGCCGAAGATCAAGGCGAGCACGGCCGCCGCACTGCCACCACCCGCCAACGCTGCGGCCACGCGGTTGGCGTTGGTCGAATCCAGCCGCACCTCGATACCCCACCAGTGGATGTTGACCCTGTTCACTCCGGCAGCCAGAACGCTGATCACGTCCCCACTGGCTCCGACCAAGCCCATACTCAGGTCCGGCCGGGCGACCAGCACGCCGCGCTGGATCAGGCCGTTGATCCCGGTCATACCCGCGACGACCTGCGCATATAGGTCGGTGGGCACGCCTGCCCTGGCGGCCGACGGGGCTAGCGCGAACGTTCCATCCGCACGGAGCAGCAGATGCGGCCTCAGCTTGGCGATGGAGGCCTCGAAGGCGTATGGCTTCGCGATGGGCGCGTCGCCGGCCGCTGAAGTCGTGACCGCGGCGGGCCTGGGTACCGCGCCCGTGTCGGCGGTCGCGGTGCCCAGGAACGACATCAGGGTGGCGACCACCATGAAAAGCACGGCCAATGGTCTTTTCATATTTACCCCTCAGGGAATGGGTACAGGACGATCGAGCAGTGCGGCGGCCCGACCTGGTTCCCCAAGCCCCCTCTGGCCGGGCCGCCGCGGTGGCAACAGTGGGTGGTCGGCGTCGAGCAAACCCATCGTGATCGTGGAATCTCCCGGTCAGATGCGCTATGCAGGAAGCGGTGGTGCCGCGCGACGCGGCCGAGGGGTGATGGCGATGAAGCTTCGAGTGCTGGGGGATGTCGAGGCCTGGATCGAGGACCGGCGGATCGAGGTGGGGCACGTGCGGCAGCGGTGCGTGCTCGCGGTCCTGGTGATGGAGGCCAACCGAGTCGTGACGGTCGATCAGTTGCTGGAACGGGTGTGGTCACAGCACCCGCCCCGCCGGGACAGGCAAGTGCTGCGCACGTATCTGTCCCGGCTGCGGCTGCTGCTGTGTCCAGCCGGTGTGGCTATCGAACGGCGTCCCACCGGCTACGTGCTGCTCGCCGCCCCGGACACGATCGATGTGCACCAGTTCCACCGGTTGGTCACCCAAGCCCGTGCTGCCGACGATGACAAGCTAGCCCTCGGGTTGTTCGACCAGGCTTTGGGACTGTGGCGGGGCGAGCCGTTCGCCGGCCTGACCACCCCCTGGCTGGACACCGTGCGCGCCGGCCTGACGAGGGAACGGGACGCCGCGAACCTCGATCACATCGACGTGGCACTGCGCCGCGGCCAGTACACCTCACTGCTCCCCACACTATCCACTTTGGCCAGTGATAACCCATTTGATGAGCGAGTTGCCGGACAGCTGATGGTGGCGTTGTACTGTGTCGGCCGCCAAGCCGACGCCCTGGCGCACTACCAGCACGCACGCAAACATCTGGCAGAGGAACTGGGCACCGACCCCGGCCCACAGCTGCAGCAGTTGCACCAGCGCATCCTCGACGCCGACCCCACCCTCACCCCGCCGCCGACGGCGATCAACAGCAGCACAGCGGCGGAGGTGGAAAGCCCAGTGCCCCGGCAGTTGCCCGCGCCGCCACAGTGGTTCACCGGCCGCGGCACCGAACTGGCCCGCCTCGACGAGGCGCTGACCGCCGAACAAGAGGAGGTCCCGCAGCAGTCAGGGACACGCGCCGCCGCGGTGGTGATCTCGGCGATCGGCGGGGCGGGCGGGATTGGCAAGACCTGGCTGACCCTGGCCTGGGCGCACCAGCACACCGAGCGGTTCCCCGACGGGCAGCTGTTCGTAAACCTGCGCGGGTTCAGCCTGACGCAAGAGCCGATGGCGTCGGAGGTGGCGGTGCAGGGATTCCTCGACGCCCTGGGAGTCGATCCCGGCCGGATCCCGACCGACCTGGACGCGCAGGCCGCGCTGTATCGGAGCCTGGTCGCCGACCGGCGGATGCTGATCGTGCTGGACAACGCCGCCACCACCGAACAGGTCGTCCCGCTGCTTCCGGGCAGCCCGACCTGCACCGTGCTGATCACCAGCCGCCATCGGCTTGCCTCGCTGATCGACCGGCACGGCACCCGCCACCTGCAACTCGACGTCCTGACCCATGACGAGGCCCGCGCCCTGCTCGCCGCACGTCTCGGCGCGGACCGCGTCACCGCCGAACCCGGCGTCGTCGACGAGCTGGTCGCGCTGTGCGAGGGCTATCCGCCGGCTTTGTCAATCACCGCCCGCCACGCCGCCACCCGCCCCGACGTCCCGCTGACCGAGATCGCCGCCGAACTGCGCGAGCTCGGCCTGGAGATGCTCGACCATAACACCGACGGACGAACGATACTTCGCGACCGTCCAGGCGTGCCTGATCCGAACGGCCAGCCGGGGCTTGCACCGCTGCCGAACGGCTACCAGTACGACGTTTTCCTCAGCTACCGCCGGTCCGGACCGGGAAACGCCGCCATGTGGGTGCAGCAGCACTTCCACCGGATGCTCGAGGACTGCTTGGCGGATCAGATCGGCCAGACCACGGTGTTTCTCGACACGAGCGCCGAGACAGGCGTCCATTGGCCGACCATGGTCCAGGCTCTCGCACGCAGCAAGATGCTCGTGGCCATCTGGTCGCCGCCCTACTTCGCCTCGCGGTGGTGCCTGGCCGAGCTGGAGACTATGCTCGCCCGCGAACGCGCCCTCGGCGGACGGACACAGCTGGTGTATCCGATTGTCTACTCCGACGGCGATACTTTCCCCGAATGGGCCAGGAAGCGCCCGAGCCGGTCAGTCCACAAGGTGTCCAACCCCTTCCCGTCCTTCGAGGGATCGCACCGGCAAGCGGATCTGTACGACGAGACGTGCGCCATCGCAATCGAGCTGGCCGTGCAGCTCGCCCGGGTACCGCCGTGGCGGCCGGACTGCGACGTCCCACTCGTTCCGCCGCGGGCTCCCATCGCATTCCCGGTGTATGAGCCATGATCTTCACGTTCACCACCGAAGAGCCGAACCGTCCGTTTGGCCGTCTGGCCTACAAGGTCGCGGTGCAGTTGGCCCGGTGGCGCTACCGGGTCCTGTACGTCGACTGGAACACGTCCGACAAGGCGGGCGGCGTTGCCGACCTCATTGCCGATCGGCTCGATCCGCTCGACGCCGTGGGCACCGTAAGCCTTCGAGGATCTGATTCGGTTGACGTCATCGTCGGTGGAAGGGTCGACCGGCTACCCGCGAACCGGGAAGACTGGGCTCACGCCTACGCCGACGGAGTCGCCGAGTTCCTTGAGGAATGTGCCGAACGTTGGCAAGCAGTCTATGACGTTGTGGTCATCAGGGGCGGGCGGCGGCCGGGCGATCCGAGCCGGGCGATCGCGGTGGCGCATCTGCCTGACGCGGTAGTGCTCGACTGCCGCGGTGCAACGGCCGCGGCTATGCACGTGGCGAGCGCGAGCCGGGACCTGCTGCCCTACGGCCGAGCCCAGCTGTTGGTGCTGCCGCTGCACGGAAACGCTGAAGACTACGAGCGATGGACATTGCCCTGGGTGCACGCCACAGTCCGGCCCGAGCGCGTGGCCGACCTCGCCGCCGGGGACATCCGGGTAATTGCCGCGCTTCTGGCCAACGGGCTCGCCGGGACCGACCTGCTCGTCGCCGACCCGGCAGCGTATGTGTTCGCCGCGAAACACCACGACGGTGTCGTGGAAGCGGCCCGGGCCGTGCGTCCGGAGCTAGCGCGGCTGGCTCCCGAGCGTGAAGACCTCGACAGGATCCTCCGCAAGTTGCTCACCGCGCACCCGACACCCGTCGCCCGCCTCCGCGACGTCCTGGTGTCCGACGCCCACCTCGACACATGGCTGGCGGAGCTGCTCGCCGACCTCGAATTGCGGCCGCCGGACGCTCGGACGTCGCCAAGCGCCGACGCCCCCGTCCGCCACCAGTGCCCGATCGACAGCAACTACGTCTGGTATCGCCACGGCAGCGAACCACTACCAGAGTGCCCCGATCACCAGGTGACTTTGGAAGCCGCGCCCCTGGCAGGTCGCGTCGCCATCGCCGCCGCCAAAAGGTTGTCGATCGCCGACCGGGACAGCGTATCGATCGCGACCAGTGACCCCGGGACCCGACCGGCTTCGGGGCCTGTGCATGAAGCGCCAAGCCCCCTTGACGCTACGCCATTGATCCGCGACCTTTCCTGGAAGACCGGCAACCGGCGCCGGCTGTGGGGCGTGGCCGGTGTCGCGGTGGTCGTCGTGGCCGCGCTCGTCGTCGCCGGGATCTTCGTGGTCCGCGACTCCGGCACCCAGGCCGAACCCGGCCGGACACTCTCCCAGTACGACTTCGAGTTCGTCTCGCCCGAGGACTGGGTACAGACCGACGAGAGCGTCGCCCAGCGGCAGGTCGTCATCCACCCGCAGGATTCCCGTGACGGCAACGACCTCGTGGTCGTGCAGGAGTACGTCATGGACTACGACGCGACCGCCGCCCGGCAGAAGCTCGTCGATGAGCTCAAGCGCAGCACGGACACCGATCCCGCGCGCTGGAGCGCGTTCAACCCGAGCCTGACCTACGCGGGCCGCACGGTGATCGGATACCACGAGAGCAAGCCGGACCGACCCGACCTGCAGGTCGACTGGTACGTCGTGGCGCAGGGCAAGGTCCGGGTCCACGTCGGCTGCCAGTACGCCACGGCGCAGCTGCGGGCCCGGGTCGCCGCCGCCTGCGCGCAGGCCGTGCGGACGGTGGAGATCCTCAACTGAGAGGGGGCACGCGGTGCCGTCCGAAGAGTTCGAGAGCGCCGCGGCGTCCTGCGGTGTCCGGTGTCGACGCGTCCGGCGCTCCGGAGGAGGTGCTCACTGATGCGGTGAAGCCGTTGGTGGACAGTGGGGCGGCGGTGCTGGTCCAGTTCAGCGACCCAAACTCGCCCGGCGTGCGGCCGACCCGGCGCTGGGAGAACGAGACCAACGCGCGGCGTCCGGAGCGGCTGGCGCTGTTCCGGCGCTGCAGGTGACACGGTCCGACATGGTGATGAGGGTACCGAGCGGGCACCGCGCTGGGTCCGAACCGATCGCGCGGCGTCGACTACCTGGTCAAACCGGTCGTCGGGTCGCGGGCCTTCAGCATGTGCTGCTGCTGACGACGACCGGTGTGGCCGCGCCGCACTAGGGGCACCTGGTCCGCGCCTCGGCTAGTTGGGACCCTCGGGGATGTCCTCGGCGCGGTTGAACACCCGCGTGGTGATGATCTCGCCGGAATTGCCGGGCTGGCTGGCGGTGACCACGCCTTGCTCGGTGTGGGGCGGCGATGCTCCTGCTCCCCGTCCTGCCGAACAGCAGGAGCCGCAGGGTGGGCGGGCTCCTTCGGCAGCTCCGCGGCTGGCACACCGACCTCGCGCAGGCTCTCGCCAGAACCGACCAGCCGGATCCCGCCCCGCGACTGCAGGACGCCCGACGACAGGCCGAACGAGCCTGAACGCGTCGGCTAGCGTCGCGACGCGCGCCTCGGCAAGAGGCTCTCGCCCCTCGGCCGGCGTTGCGTCGGCGGTCTCCTCCTCGGTCACGACCCCGACCCACGGCTCGCTCCCCGGGAGATAAGTCTGCCGGCGTCGGTCCCGGCTTCTGCTGACGCTGGTGCCTGTGCCCCAACGCCGGGAAGCACGCGTTCGCCCCGGCCAGCACGGAGATCGTTTTTCCTGGTCAAGTGCCAGGCGCTGGTCAGGTAACAGGCGGCACGGCCCGCCGGAGCGCACCCGACGCCCGGTAAAGTCATCGCCTCGCCCAGGCGAAAGGACCCGCTCTCGTGTCGCTGGACTGGAACCGGATCGGCTCGTCGAGCCCGCAGCTACTGGTGCAACCGCGGGACATCTTCGCGGCGCTGCCGAACAAGCCGTTCTCCTACTCCTACCTGCGCCAGGAGCAAGGCGAGGTGCTGGAGGGCTGGTTCGCGCGCAAGGACCTCCGCGACGTGGTGATCAAGCAGAATACCGGTGGCGGCAAGACGGTGGTCGGCCTATTGATCGCGCAGAGCACCCTCAACGAAGGCGTCGGGAAGGCGATCTACCTCGCGCCCGACACCTACCTCGCGGCGCGGGTGCGCGAAGAGGCGCAGCGGCTGGGCCTGCCGACCGCCGAGCGACACGACGACCCGACCTTCCTGGCCGCCCGCGCTACCCTCGTCACCACGTTCCAGAAGCTGATCAACGGCCAGTCCGTCTTCGGCGTCGTCGGCGGCCGGCATACCCCGCTCGACCTCGGCGTCGTGGTCGTCGACGACGCACACGCCGCGCTCGCCACCACCGAGGGGCAGTTTCGGCTCACCATCCCGGTCGACCACGCGGCGTACGCGCCGTTGTGGAACCTGTTCGTCAACGACCTGGTGCAGCAGAACCGCAAGGCGGTGGCGGACATCAGCGAAGGCGAGGTCAGCGCCGCGGTGCCGGTGCCGTTCTGGGCGTGGGCGAGCAAGCAGGACCAGGTCTGGAGCATCCTCCAGACCTTCGCGGCCGCGCGGGACGAGGCGTTCAAGTTCGCTTGGCCGCTGATCGCCGACTGCCTGCAGCTGTGCACCGTGATGTTCAGCAGCCGCGGCATCGAGATCCAGCCGCCGTGCCCGCCGATCGACAAGATCCCCTCGTTCGTCGGCGCCCGCCGCCGGGTGTACCTCACCGCGACCCTGTCCGACGACAGCGTGCTGGTCACCAACCTGAAGGCCGACCCGAAGAACCTCGAGCACGTCGTCACCCCCGGCAGCGCAGCCGATCTCGGCGACCGCCTGGTGCTCGCGCCGGTCCAGCTCAACCCGAACCTCACCGACGATGCCATCCGGCAGTTGGCCAAGCAGTTCTCCCTCGGCGACCGCGACGGCGACGGCATCCCCGAAACCCGGCCGGTGAACGTCGTGGTGCTCGTGCCCAGCGGCGCACAGGCCGCCCGGTGGCGGGGCCTGGCCGACCGCGTCCACTACGTCGGCGACCTCGAAGCCGGCGTCGCCGAGCTACGCGCCGGGCACGTCGGCCTGGTGGTCTTGGTCAACAAGTACGACGGCATCGACCTGCCCGGCACCGCGTGCGAGATGCTGGTCATCGACGGCATCCCCCGGCCGATGTCGGCCGCCGACCGCCGCGAAGCCGCCGCGCTCGTCGACAGCCCCACCCGCCGGGCCCGCGACGCCCAGCGCATCGAACAAGGCATGGGCCGCGGCGTCCGCGACGTCGGTGACCACTGCGCGGTGCTGCTGCTCGGCGCCGGGCTGGCCATGGCGGTACACGACAGTACATCGCTGGAGCTGTTCTCCCCCGCCACCCGCGCGCAGCTGGCACTCAGCCGCGACGTCGCCATCCAGCTCTACGGCCACGGACTCGACGGCATCCGCAGCGCGCTGTCGGTCTGCCTGGACCGCCACCCCGAGTGGGTGCAGCGCAGCCGGTTCGCGCTCGCCTCCGTGCGCTACCGCAACATCGGCGCCGTCCGACCCGAAGCAATCGCGGCCCGCGAAGCGTTCGACCTCGCCGTCGCCGGGCAGACCAGCCAGGCCGCGGACCGGCTGCAAACCGCGATCAACGGCCTCACCGACCCCGCTCTACGCGGCTGGATCCGCGAGCAGAAGGCCGGCTACCTGCACTTCACCAACCCGGACCTCGCCCAGCAGCAGCTCGGCGCCGCCATCCGGGAGAACCCGATGGTGCTGCGCCCCACCGTCAACGTCGACCTCCGCCCATCCCGCCCGGCCGCGGTGCAGGCTCGCGCGGCCGCGGAGTTCCTGGGCGCCACCTACGCCGATAGCACCGCGCTCGTGCTCGGCGTGCGCGCCGTGCTCGACGAGATCGTGTGGGCCGAGGAACTCACCGACCAGGCCGAAGCCGCCTGGGAGAAGCTCGGGCTGCACCTGGGATTCGGCAGCACCCGCCCGGAACGGCTCTACAACACCGGCCCGGACAACCTGTGGACCCTCACGCCCACCAGCAACGCGGTGATCGAGCTGAAGACCGGCGTGGAGCTGACCTGCACCGGCATCGCGAAGAAGGACGCCGACCAGCTACGCGGCGGCCGGCAGTGGAACACCGACACTTACGGCGCCGTCACGGCAGTGCCGGTCATGGTCCACCCGGTCGACGTGTACGAGGCGCGGGCGATCCCGATTCCGCAGATGCGGGTGATCACCCCGGCCAAGCTCGAGGAGTTCAAGACCGCGATCGTCGCGTTCGCCACCGCCCTGACACAAGGACAGAACCTGTGGCGCGAAGAGCAAGCCGTCGCGCAGCAACTGGCGTATCAAAAGCTCACCGGCGACCGGATCATCCCCGCCTACTCTGTGGCAGCGCGCCTGCCGAAATGAATGGCGGATGGAGCGGAAGAACCCGGGCACGTTGACTGCTACTTGCCGTCGTCGATCACGTATTTTATCCGCCCCATGAACAGGCTGACGGCGGCGGCGAACCCGGCGCCGTCGGACAACGCCCAGCGCGTCGACACCGTGACCTGGACTCTGCCCGCCGACGCGCCGCCCGCGCAGCTGGAGGCGACGATGGAGACACTGCTGCGCCGGGACTCCCCCGGAGCCCTGGCCGACGAGTTCGTCACCGACGACACCAGCACGCCCACCGGCTTCGAGACCCTCGTCGCGACGGTCCGCAAGATCTCCACGACCAGCCCGACCGCGGTCAGCGAGGCCTTCGCCGCGGTCGCCGCCGACCACACCGCGCCGGCGAAGCTGGACGAACTGCTCTACGCCCACCGCGGCGCCGGCCGGGCCCTCGCCGACCGCCTGCAGCAGCACGGGCCGCCGCCTGATTCCCGTCGTCCACCGGCGTCCCCGCCCCCCACTGCCAGGAAGTGACCCAGGTCACTAATCAAGAGGTGGGGGCCTCGAACGACTTCTCCATGAACGCAGCAGCACCGGGCGCGGCGTCCTACACCGAAGGGTGCAGTTAAGGATGAACGAGAACGACGAAGCGTCCACCACGCCGGCGCGCGGCCAGTCAGTTGTCGCGGACGTGATGCGGGAGAGGTCCCGCCGGGCGACGATCACCTCGGCGCTCGAGCGGCTCACCCGCACGGGCGGGTCGATCGAGGTCGACCAGAGCGGCTGGTCCGCGTGGATCCCCGACCAGCGGCCCGACGACCCGCAGTGACCGACGAGCAGTCACGCCCGGACTCCGCCTCGCCACCCGAGTCGGAGTCCGCGGCGTTCTACTACCGGCACATCGCGGCGGTGAGCCGGTTCGCGCCCACGTTGAGCCGCAGC
>NZ_JBSFNC010000235.1:0-9929 GCF_053586895.1 Amycolatopsis sp. NPDC003731
TGACTCATTCGGGACCTCCGGCGCCGCGAATGAGTCATTCGCGACAGCCCGCGCCGGGAAGCTCAGACCTCCGCGGCGCCGCAGTCGGACAGGACCTTCCGCAACGGGTCCGCGATCGACGGCGCCGCCGCGTACGTCGCGTCCGCGCCCAGCTCCGGCGCCGCTCCCGGCAAGACGACCTCCGCGCCCGCCTCGGCCGCGATCAGCGCTCCCGCCGCCCAGTCCCAGCGGTTGAGGCCGTGCTCCACATACGCGTCCAGCCAGCCCGCCGCCACCGCGCACAGGTCCAGCGAGGCCGCCCCGTTGCGGCGGATGTCGCGCACGTGCCCGAGCAGCGCGGCCGCGAAGCGCGACTGGCGCGTCCGCCGCGAAGGCGAGTACGCGAAACCGGTTCCGACCAGCGTCACCTCCAAGCTCGACGGCGCCGACACCGTCAGGCGCCGCCCGTCGAGGTACGCGCCCTGGCCGCGGGCCGCCGACCACACGCGGCCGCTCGCCGGCTCGACCACAGCGCCGGCCACCGACACCCCGCCGACCTGGGCCGCCACCGAGACCGCGAACCACGGCAGCCCGTAGAGGAAGTTGACCGTCCCGTCGATCGGGTCGACCACCCACGTGACGCCGTCGCCCGCCGCACCGCCGCCTTCCTCGCCCAGCACCGGCTCGCCGGGGCGCAGCGAAGCCAGCCGCGAGCGCACCAGCTCCTCCGACTCGTGGTCCACCGCGGTCACCACGTCGGTCGCCCCGGACTTGGTGCCCACGGCCACCGAGCGGCCATCCGCCATCCCCTCCCAGGCCTCGCGGACCAGGGCGGAGGCTTCCGTCGCGACCTGCACCGCGACGCTTTTCAGCAACGACTCGTCAACTCCCACGTCCGACATGTCACCACATCCGGTTAAAGTCTCCGAGGCAGGCTTCTGAATCGTGCGAGAAGGGACCACGTCCGTGGTGGAGGCGACCCGCCGAGGTTTCGGCATCGACATCGGCGGCAGCGGGATCAAGGGCGCCTTGGTCGACCTGGACGCCGGTCAGCTCATCGGCGACCGCATCCGGATCGAGACGCCGAAGCCGTCCACGCCGTCGGCGGTGGCGGACGTCGTGCACGACGTCGTCACGCAGGCGGGCTGGGACGGCCCGGTCGGCGTCACGCTGCCGGCGGTCGTGAAGCGGGGCGTCGCGCACACCGCCGCCAACATCGACAAGCAGTGGATCGGCACCGACGCCGACGCGCTGTTCGCCAAGCGGCTCGGCCGCAGCGTCGACCAGATCGCGATGCTGAACGACGCGGACGCGGCGGGCATGGCGGAGATCCGCTTCGGCGACCCGGTCGCGCGCAAGGGCGTCACCGCGCTGCTCACCTTCGGCACCGGCATCGGCAGCGCGGTGTTCCAGGACGGCAAGCTCGTCCCCAACACCGAATTCGGCCACCTCGAGATCGACGGCCACGACGCCGAGAAGCGCGCGGCCGCTTCGGTGAAGGACAACGAGGGGCTCTCCTACCCCGAATGGGCCAAGCGGGTGCACCGTTATCTGACCGTGCTGGAAAACCTGATCTGGCCGGATCTGTTCATCGTCGGCGGCGGGGTCAGCAAGAAGGCCGAGAAATGGGTGCCGCTGCTGGACATCCGCACTCCGGTGCTGGTGGCGAGCCTGCAGAACAACGCCGGCATCGTCGGCGCCGCGGCCGCCGCGGCGGAGGGCATCGAGCACTGAATCGGCGCTGAGGGTGATCGCTTCGCACCGCATGCGCGTACCGTCGTTACAATGGAACACGGCCCACGGCTGCGGAGGGCAAAACCGCAGGCCGAGGCGTGATCCCCGAATGTGAGGCAGCAGTGGCACCCGTGCCGTTGCTCGTCGTGATCGACCGCTGCGAAAGGGCGTAAGTGGCAGCCGCAAGAACCGCAACCCGAGGCGGGACGAAGACCGCGACCGCAGCCGGCGAGCCGGCCGAAGAGGCAGCCACCGGGACGGCGAAGCCGGCGGCCCGCAAGACCACCACCGCCAAGAAGGCGCCGGCCAAGAAGGCACCGGCGAAGAAGGCCGTGACCAAGGGCCCGAAGACCGAAGACGGCGAGCCGGACGGTCCCGGCGACCTCGAGGACGAAGACCTCGGTTCACCCGACCTGTCGGACCTGGAAGAGGTCGAGGTCGACGTCGTCGACGAAACGGTCAACGACGAGCCGGACACCGACTCGGCCGACGACGACGATGACGACGAAGAAGCCGACGAGGAGACGCCGGCTCAGCGTCGCCGCGGCGCCGTGGCCGACAAGGCGGCGAAGGGCTCCGACAACCCGGACTTCGTCTGGGACGAGGAGGAGTCCGAGGCGCTGCGCCAGGCGCGCAAGGACGCCGAGCTCACCGCGTCCGCCGACTCCGTTCGCGCCTACCTCAAGCAGATCGGCAAGGTCGCGCTGCTGAACGCCGAGGAGGAGGTGGAGCTGGCCAAGCGGATCGAGGCCGGGCTCTACGCCGCCGAGCGCGTGCGCACCGCCGAGGAGGAGGGCGAGAAGCTCGTCACCCAGATGCGCCGCGATCTCAAGTGGATCGTGCGTGACGGCGAGCGCGCCAAGAACCACCTGCTGGAGGCGAACCTCCGGCTCGTGGTCTCGCTGGCCAAGCGCTACACCGGCCGCGGCATGGCGTTCCTGGACCTGATCCAGGAGGGCAACCTCGGCCTGATCCGCGCGGTGGAGAAGTTCGACTACACCAAGGGCTACAAGTTCTCGACGTACGCCACGTGGTGGATCCGCCAGGCGATCACCCGCGCGATGGCCGACCAGGCGCGCACCATCCGCATCCCGGTGCACATGGTCGAGGTCATCAACAAGCTCGGCCGCATACAGCGTGAACTCCTCCAGGACCTCGGCCGCGAGCCGACCCCGGAAGAGCTTGCGAAGGAAATGGACATCTCCCCGGAGAAGGTCCTGGAGATCCAGCAGTACGCGCGTGAGCCGATCTCGCTCGACCAGACGATCGGCGACGAGGGCGACTCGCAGCTCGGTGACTTCATCGAGGACTCCGAAGCGGTCGTCGCGGTGGACGCGGTGTCGTTCACGCTGCTGCAGGACCAGCTCCAGTCGGTGCTGCAGACGCTGTCCGAGCGCGAGGCGGGCGTGGTCCGGCTCCGCTTCGGCCTCACCGACGGCCAGCCGCGCACGCTCGACGAGATCGGCCAGGTGTACGGGGTGACCCGCGAGCGCATCCGGCAGATCGAGTCGAAGACGATGTCGAAGCTGCGCCACCCGTCGCGGTCTCAGGTCTTGCGCGACTACCTGGACTGAGCGTTCGTCACGGAAACCCCGCCACCGGCGCACGGTGGCGGGGTTTCCGCCGTTTCAGGGCCGTCCGGTCAGCGTCGTCCAGGGGACGTGGACGACCACGCGCTCCCGCAGCTGCTCGTTGAGCAGCCACAGCTCACCCGTCGCCGGCCAGTACGACAGGTTCTGGCTGTTCACCGGGGCCTGGCCGGCCAGTCTCGACGTCGACGCGCCGCCGACGCCGCCGTGCAGGCAGGACGGGTGGTCGCCCGCCACGCCCGCGTACTCCGGGCACACGCCCGTCAGCACGAAGTAGCCGTTGCGCGACGCCGCTCCCTGCATCCCCCAGACCGGGGACGAGAAGCCCTCCACCGCGTGCACCTGGCCGTCGGCCGACGCCGCCAAACCACCGGAAGCCGCGTCGAACGGCCAGCGCAGGACCCGGCCGCCCGCCGCCGACGGGACGTGCTCCGCCGTCACGATCGTCGAATCCGTGTGGTCGAACGACAACGTCGACAGGCAGGGGCGCACGTCGGTCGCTGTCGTGCACGCGCCGCCGCCCGGGTACCAGTACGCGCCGATCTGCGGCATCGCGTAGTCGTAGAACGCCGCGTGGTACTGGCCGTCCGCGCCCAGGCCGACCGTCCCCGCGCTCGCGTCGACCTTCCAGAAGTGCGTCGTGTCGAAGACGCGGATCAGGCCGCCGGTCGTCGCCACGAACAGGCGGTTGCCCGCCCACGTCAGGCCGTGGCCGTGGCCGGTGACGACCCGGAAGTCCGTGCCGGACGTCGGTTCCACCAGCAGGACGTGCCGGTAGCCGAGCCCGGTGGTGTCCACAAAGGACAGGCGGACCATCGTGTCGCCCGGCGTGTGCCACGACGCCGCCACGACGCGCTTGCCGCCGACCGTCCCGGTCGCCGGCGAAGCGTCCCCGGAGCCGGTCAGGCCCTGCGGGATCCAGTCGTTGGTCTTGTCGTCGTTCGCGTCCTCCCAGCAGAAGCCCGCCGGCTTGAGGGCCGCGGCCAGGTTGGTGCCGTGGCAGAGCGGGCGGGCCTTCCGGTTGGTGTCGGCGAGCAGCGAGCCGAGCCCGCGCGGCGGGAGTTTCGTCTCCAGTGCGGCGATCCGCGAACCGTAGGTGGCGAAGGTGTCGCCGGCGGTGAGCCGGAAGCCGTCGACGGTCGCCGCGTCCAGCCGGGGGAAGGTCGCCGCCGCCTGGGCCGCCGGGGCGAGGCCGAGCAGCAGCAGCGTCACGAAGCCGATCAGGAGTCGCATGGCGGTAGCGTGCCCGCCGCGCGTACACGACCGGTACAACTCAGGGCACGGCCAGCCCGCGCTCCCGCAGCGACTGCTCGACGCGCAGGCGTTCGATCTCGCGGTCCATCCCCTCGGGCAACTCCCCGAGCCGGTGCGGGACGCCGACCTGGCGGCAGGCCACGGTGAGGAGCTCGTCGTAGGCCTGCCGGGTGCCGAGGCGGCGCGCGGCCGGGGTTCCGGACGGGTAGCCGGCCAGCAACCGGTGCACCCGGCGCAGGTCCGCGGCGACGCGCTCGATCGGCGGGCTTTCGGGTTGCGGCTTCGCGCGCTTCTCCCGGATCCAGGCGACCAGCTTGGGGATCCGCAGCGCGCACCAGAACAGCACCGTGGGAGCGAGACAGACCACGGCGAAGAGGATCAGGTTCGCGAGGACGCCACCGGCGCCGTCCATCCTCCGATGGTAAGCCCGCAACGCCCGCCCCGCGGAGACCTTTTCGCGTGATCGGAGGGTCAGCACGCGTGATCGGAGAGCCGACACGCGTGATTGGAGGGTCGACACGACGCCAGTTGCCGTGTCGTCCCCTCAATCACGCGTGTCGACCTCCTGATCACGCGTGTCGGCCCTTGGGTCACGGGAGGTCGGGGTGCTCCGGGGTTTCTTCGACCAGCCACAGCACTCCGGCCGGGGGGAGCTGGAGGACCGCGGATGCCGGCTGGCCGTGCCACGGCTCCTCGACCGCCTCCACCGCGCCCATGTTGCCGACGCCGGAACCGCCGTAGGCCTCGGCGTCGGTGTTGACGACCTCCAGCCAGCGGCCCGCCGCCGGCAGGCCCACCCGGTAGTCGTGGTGGGGGACGCCCGCGAAGTTGGCCACGCAGGCCAGCCGCGAGCCGTCGGTGCCGATGCGCAGGAAGCTCAGCACGTTGCCGCTGGAGTCGTTCGCGTCGATCCAGCGGAAGCCGTCCGGTGAGGTGTCCTGGCTGTAGAGCGCCGGGGACGACCGGTACACCGTGTTCAGCGACCGCAGCAGCTCCCAGACGCCGAGGTGCAGCGGCTCGTCCATCAGGTGCCAGTCGAGCGAGCGCGACTCCGACCACTCCCCCGGCTGACCGAACTCGCCGCCCATGAACAGCAGCTGCTTGCCCGGATGGGCCCACATGAACGCCAGCAGCGAGCGCAGCCCGGCCGCCTTGTTCCACGCGTCGCCCGGCATGCGGCCCCACAGGGATCCCTTGCCGTGCACCACTTCGTCGTGCGACAGCGGCAGCACGAAGTTCTCGCTCCACGCGTACACGAGCGAGAACGTCATCTCGTTGTGGTGGTACGCCCGGTGGATCGGCTCGTGCGAGAGGTACCGGAGCGTGTCGTGCATCCAGCCCATGTTCCACTTGAAGCCGAACCCGAGGCCGCCCAGGTGCGTCGGGCGGGTGACGCCCGGCCAGGCCGTCGACTCCTCGGCCACCATCACCACACCCGGGTGTCGCTTGTAGACGGTCGCGTTCAGCTCCTGCAGGAACCGCACCGCGTCCAGGTTTTCCCGCCCGCCGTACTGGTTGGGCAGCCACTCCCCTTCCTTGCGGGAGTAGTCGAGGTACAGCATCGACGCGACGGCGTCCACGCGCAGGCCGTCGAGGTGGAACTCGTCGAGCCAGAACAGCGCGTTGGCGACCAGGAAGTTGCGGACCTCGTTGCGGCCGAAGTCGAACACGAGCGTGCCCCAGTCGGGCTGCTCGCCGCGGCGCGGGTCCGCGTGCTCGTACAACGGCGTCCCGTCGAAGCGGGCCAGCGCCCAGCTGTCGCGCGGGAAGTGCGCCGGCACCCAGTCCACCAGGACGCCGATCCCCCGCTGGTGCAGGCGGTCGACGAAATAGCGGAAGTCGTCCGGCGAGCCGAAGCGGGACGTCGGCGCGTAGTACGACGTCACCTGGTAGCCCCACGAGCCGCCGAACGGGTGCTCCGACACCGGGAGCAGCTCGACGTGCGTGAAACCGGTTTCGACGAGGTAGTCGCCGAGCTGGTCGGCCAGTTCCCGGTAGTCGAGCCCGGGCCGCCACGAGCCGAGGTGCACCTCGTAGACGCTCATCGGCGCCGCGGCCCACTGCTTGGCTTCGCGCCGGGCGACCCACTCGTCGTCGTCCCAGACGTGAGCGGAACTGGTGACGACCGAAGCCGTCGCGGGCGGCTGCTCGGTGGCGAACGCCAGCGGGTCGGCCTTCTCGTGCCAGTTGCCGTCGGCGCCGAGGATCCGGAACTTGTAGCAGGTGCCCGCGCCGACGCCGGGCACGAACAGCTCCCAGACGCCGGACGAGCCCAGCGAGCGCATCGCGTGCCCGCGCCCGTCCCAGCCGTTGAAGTCGCCGATCACCCGGATCCCGCGCGCGTTCGGCGCCCAGACCGCGAACGACGTCCCTTCGACGACCCCACCCGGGGTCTCATAGGACCGCACGTGCGCGCCGAGCGCCTCCCAGAGCCGTTCGTGCCGGCCCTCGCCGATCAGGTGCAGGTCCAGCTCGCCCACCGTGGGCAGCCAGCGGTACGGGTCGTCGCAGGTGACGGTGTGCCCGTCGTACTCGACTTCCAGCCGGTAGTCACCGGGGTGCTCGGGCACGGCGACGGCGAACAGCGCGTCGATCACCGGCTCCATGGGGTACTTTTCGCCGCCCGCGACCAGCGCGACGGCCTTGGCGCCGGGCAGCAGCGCCCGGGCGGCGAAGCCCTTGCCCACGGCGTGCACGCCCAGCACCGAGTGCGGGTCGTGGTGGGACCCGGCGAGCAGCCGGTCGATGTCCGCGGCCGGCGGGGCCGCGGCCGGGAGGCCTTCGGGAGCCGCGTTCACGGTGTCGTCCCTCCGCTAGTGATCCGGGCGATCGACGCGAGCGGCACGCCCAGCCAGTCCGGCCGGTTCGCGTGCTCGTAACCCACTTCGTAGACCGCCTTGTCCAGTTCGAAGGCGCGCAGCAGCTCGCCCTGCTCCCGCGGGTCCGCCGCGACCGCGGCGTAGCCCTCGCAGAACGCCTTCCGGTTGCGCTCCGACCATTCGTGGGCGCGCTCGGCCAGCGCACTGTCGTCCGGCTGGCCGACCAGCATCTGCTGGGCCGCGTAGTCGAACGACCTCAGCATGCCCGCGACGTCGCGCAACGGCGACCGGAGCGCGTGCCGTTCTTCCACCGGGGCCGCCGGCTCGCCCTCGAAGTCGATCAGCAGCCAGCCGCCGACGGTCCGCAGCACCTGGCCCAGGTGCAGGTCGCCGTGGATGTACTGCATGGTCACCGCGTCCAGCGGCAGGGTGCGCAGCTTCTCGAACGCCGCCCGCAGCGCCGGGGCGTGCGCGGCCAGTTCCGGCACGCGCGCGGCGATCGTGTCGAGCCGGTCGAGCATCGCCTTCGCCGAGCGTTCCAGCTCGTCGGCGTCCACCGGCTCGGTGCCGAGCGCCTCGGCCAGGTCCGCGTGCACCTCGGCGACGGCCCGCCCGAGCCGCTCCGCCTCGCCGGCGAAGTCGCCGCCGACCTCCTCGGCGTGCAGCTCCGGCGCGGCCATCAGGTCGCGGACGCTGGTGGTGGCCATCGCCCAGCCGTCGACCGCGTCCGGGACGAACTGCTGGAGCATGCCGACCGTGGTCGGTTCGCCGTCCAGGTCACCGGTGATCGAGCCCAGCGGGGCCGCGATGTGCTTGCTGCCCACCGCCTGCAGCGCGCGGTGCAGCAGGAGGTCCTTGTTCTTGCCCGGCGACAGCTTCCGGAACAGCTTGAGGATGTACTGCCCGGCGTAGACCAGGGACGTGTTGCTCTGCTCCGAGGTGATCGGCCGGGCCCGCAGGCCGGTCTCCAGCTCGACGCCGGGCTCGTGCTCGAAGGTCAGGGAGCCCACGGTTTCCTCACGGGCCATCAGGTCCAGCAGCACGCCGGTGACGTCGAGGTCGCCGGACGCCTCGTAGGCGTTCAGGTCACCGACGGCCCCGATCCAGCTGGTCGACGCGATCTCCGGCGGGTGCGTCCGCCGGCCCACCAGCAGCTGGTAGGGCTCGCGCCGGTCGTCCTGGGCGACCTCGATCACGACGTGCAGGAGCTGCGGATCGCCGGACACCAGCTCGGTCACACCGAGCGTCCGGACGCCGGTCACCGGCCGGTCCTTGCCGGCGAACCACCGCTGCTCCGGCAGCCAGCGCTTCAGGTCCTCGGTCAGGTCGTCGACCAGCTCACGCGGGTCGGACAAGGGACTCACCTCGCTTCGCCTTCGTCTCCCGGGCTCGTCAGCTGGAACCAGTAGAAGCCGTGCCCGGGCAGCGTCAGCAGGTACGACAGGTCCCCGATGCTGGGGAACCGCACGCCGCCGGTGAGCTCCACCGGCGTGCACCCGCGGTGCGCGGACAGGTCCAGCTCCACCGGCTGCGGGAACCGGGACAGGTTGTTCACGCAGAGCACGACGTCTTCGCCGCCGTCCGGGCGCCGCCACTGGCGCTTGTAGGCCAGCACGCTCGGGTTGGACCCGCCGAGGTCGACGAACTCGCCCTCGGCGAACGCGTGGTGCTGCTTGCGCACCTCGATCATCCGGCGGGTCCAGTTGAGCAGCGACGAACTGTTGTTGGACTGCGCCTCGACGTTCAGGCCCTGGTAGCCGTACACCGGGTCCATGATCACCGGCAGGTAGATCCGGCCGGGGTCGCAGGAGGAGAACCCGGCGTTGCGGTCCGGGGTCCACTGCATGGGGGTGCGGACCGCGTCGCGGTCGCCGAGCCAGATGTTGTCTCCCATGCCGATCTCGTCACCGTAGTACAGAACGGGCGAGCCCGGCAGGGACAGCAGCATCGCGGTGAACAGCTCCTGCTGGTTGCGGTCGTTGTCCAGCAGCGGCGCGAGCCTCCGGCGGATGCCGATGTTCGCCTTCATGCGCGGGTCCTTGGCGTACTCCGCGTACATGTAGTCGCGCTCTTCGTCGGTGACCATCTCGAGGGTCAGCTCGTCGTGGTTGCGCAGGAAGATCCCCCACTGCGTGCCGCTGGGGATCTCCGGGGTCTGGGTGAGGATCTCCGAGATCGGGAAGCGCGACTCGCGGCGCACGGCCATGAAGATCCGCGGCATCAGCGGGAAGTGGAAGGCCATGTGGCACTCGTCGCCGCCGACCTGCGGGTCGCCGAAGTACTCGACGACGTCCGAGGGCCACTGGTTCGCCTCGGCCAGCAGGATCCGGCCCGGGTACTCGTCGTCCACGACCTTGCGGCAGCGCTTGAGGAACTCGTGCGTGCGCGGCAGGTTCTCGCAGTTGGTGCCCTCCTGCTCGAACAGGTACGGCACGGCGTCCAGGCGGAACCCGTCGATACCGAGGTCGAGCCAGAACCGCAGGACGTCGATCATCGCGTTCTGGACGTCGACGTTCTCGTAGTTCAGGTCGGGCTGGTGGGAGAAGAACCGGTG
>NZ_JBSFNC010000236.1:0-9878 GCF_053586895.1 Amycolatopsis sp. NPDC003731
CCCCACCACCCCGATCCGAAGCCAGCACGCGGACGGTGGTGCCGGGTCAAGGCACGCTTTCCCGCCTTGACGCGGTACCACCGGCCGTAGTGACAATCGAGCTTCGGGGTGGTGGGCACAGAGCGGCTTCCCCCGCTCTTCTCCGGCAGGGGGGCCGCCAAAGTTCTGCCGCCGTGGGTGCCGGCGCACCTCCGAGGTCGCGAATGACTCATTCGCGACCTCCGACGTCCCGAATGAGTCATTCGCGACACCGCAGGCCCGCCGCCGCCCCGCGAGTCGTCCCGACTTTGCCGAAACCCCGCCCAGCGAGGGCAGGCCCTGCGGCGGCAGGACTCCACGGCAGGCGGCTCCCGCGGCAGGCGGCTCCCGCCGCGGGGTGGCTTCCCAAGGCGAGCGGCTCCCGTGGCAGGCGGCTCCCGAGGTGGGGCGGCTCCCGCCGCGGGGTGGCTTCCCAAGGCGGGCGGCTCCCGTGGCAGGCGGCTCCCAAGGCGAGCGGCTCCCGTGGCGGGTGGCTCCCGCGGCAGGTGGCTCCCGCGGCAGGTGGTGGCTCCCGTGGCGGGCGGCTCCCGCGGCAGGTGGCTCCCAGGGGCGGGCGACCTCACGACAGGCCGAACACCCCGTCGACAAGGCCATCGTGCCCCCTCCGGCGCTCCTGAGAACCTTATTCTGGTCAGGACGGCGCTACGGACCGCAGGCCGCCACCTCCGGCGCTACTGAGGGGACCGATGACTTCGGGGATCGACGGCGGGCAGCTCGACCTGTCCGGGGTGCGGTGGCTGCCGGGCGGGGCGCGGCTGGCCGCCGTCGCCCAGGCGGAGCTGCCCCAGAAGGACGGCCTGGCCGCGGCGTTCTGCGGGCTCGCCGCGCTGCGGGCGGCCGGGCTCGACGTGCCGGATCAGGACACCGTCGCACTGGCCGCCGGCACCGTCCGGGGGCCGGCCGTGCACCCGCCGGGCGAGCCGGGCCGGCGGGACTTCCGGCTGCCGCTGCCCGTCGTCGACGACCCGGCCGCGGCCGGCACCCGGGTTTCGCGGCTGGCGGCGGCCGTCGAGTCGCTGTCGCGCGGGGCGCTCGCGGCGGTGCCGGTGACCGGCGAGTGGACCACCGAGGCGCTGTTCGACCTGCTCGTCGGGCTGTGGGACGTCCCGCGCGTCGCGGTGCTCGCCCGGATCGACGGCGCCGAGCTCGGCGCGCACGACACCCCGGAACGCGCGCTGCTCGACTACCTCGACACCGGCGTCCCTCCACTGTGGACGTCGCGCTGGCGCCCGCCCGGCGGTCACTTCGTGCTCCTGGCGGGCATCCGCATCGGCGCCGAAGGCACCTTGCTGTCCGTTGTGGACACCTATCCGTCGCTCGGTGACGACGGCCGGCACGACCAGCCCGTGGAATGGGTGACGGCGGCGCTGGCCGGGCTCGGCGTGCTCGTGGTCGTCGACACCGGCCAGGCCGGCGTGGTGCGCGCGGCGGCCGGTGGCGCCGGGCTCACTCCGTCCTTTTGGGACTGACCGCGAAGCGGGAGTGGCGGCGGCCGTAGGCGAAGTAGATCACCAGGCCGATCACCAGCCACGCGGCGAACCGGAGCCACGTCAGCACGTTCAGGTTCAGCATCAGGTACAGGCAGGCCAGCGCGGCCAGGACCGGGACCACCGGCGAGAACGGCACCCGGAACGGCCGGTCCAGGTCGGGACGGCGGCGGCGCAGCACCGGGACCGCCACGGCCACGATGATCATCGCCGACAGCGCGCCGATGCTCACCATGTCGGCCAGCTCGGAAATCGGGATGAACGCGGCCAGGACGGCGATGAGCGCCGCGCCGCCGATGGTCATCCGGTGCGGGGTGCCCCAGCGCGGGTGCGCGGTGCCGAGCGCCTTCGGCAGCAGGTCGTCGCGGCCCATCGCGAACCCGATCCGCCCGATCGTGACCAGCTCGACCATCATCACCGACGTCAGCCCGGTGACCGCGCCGAGCGAGATCAGCGCGCCCACCCAGTGCTGGCCGACCCGGTCGAACGCGTCCGCCAGCGGCGCGCCGGTGTCGATGTCGGTGAACGGGACCATACCGGTCAGCACGATCGAGACGCCGATGTAGAGCAGCGCGCACACGCCCAGCGCTCCGAGGATGCCGACGCGCAGGTCCTTGCGCGGGTTCAGCGTCTCCTCGCCGAGGTTCGCGAGCGCTTCGAAGCCGGTGTAGGCGAAGAAGACCACGGCGGCCGCGGTGATCATGCCGGCGATGCCGTACACCGACTGCTCCAGGCCGAGCGCGGCCTGGACGATCGGTTGCTCCAGCACCGTCGACCCGGCTTCGGGCGCCTTGGCCGGCGGGATGAACGGCGTCAGGTTCGCGCCCTTGACGAAGAATAGGCCGACCGCGAGCACCAGCACGCAGACCGCGACCTTCACGCACACCAGCAGGTTGGTCAGCCAGGCCGACTCCTTGATGCCCAGCACGGCGACCACGGTCAGCACGGCGATGATCAGCACCGCGCCGATGTTGACCTTCGCGTCCTCGCCGAACCACTCCGGCGACAGCCCGAGCAGGTTCGCCAGGTACCCCGACCAGCCGCGCGACACGACGGCGGCGCCGAGCGCGAACTCCAGCAGCAGGTCCCAGCCGATGATCCAGGCGAACACCTCGCCGAGGGTGGCGAAGGCGTAGGTGTAAGCGCTTCCCGCCGTCGGGACGCTGGAGGCGAGCTCGGCGTAGCACAGCGCCGCGAGCCCGGCGACGACCGCGCCGAGCACGAACGACAGCGTCACCGCCGGCCCCGCGTGGGTCTTCGCCTCGACGCCGGCCAAGGTGAAGATGCCGGTGCCGATGATGATCCCGACGCCGAACCCGATCAGGTCGCGCCCGCGCAGCCGCCGTTTGAGGTCCCCGGAGTCCTGGCGGTCCAGGACCTCGTCCACGTTCAACGTTCTCCGCTCACCCATGAGGAGAAAGTTAGAAGGTCACGGGTCTTTCCGCAGATCGGCGCCCGTCTCCTGGGCGAGGATCGCGGCCTGCACCCGCGACCGCAGGCCGAGCTTGGCCAGCACCCGCGACACGTGCGTCTTCACGGTCGCCTCGCCGATGTGCAGCCGGGTGCCGATCTGGGTGTTGGACAGGCCCTCGCCCAGGCAGCCGAGCACCTCGCGCTCGCGGTCGGTGAGGTCGCCGAGGCCGGGCGGGAGGGGCGCCGGGTCCGGGGCCGCCGCCGCGAACGCGGTGATCAGCCGGCGCGTGACCTGCGGGGCGAGCACGCCGTCACCGGCCGCGACGAGCTTCACCGCTTCGATCAGCCGGGGCGCTTCGACCGATTTGAGCAGGAAGCCGGCCGCTCCGGCCCGCAGCGCGCCGTGCACGTACTCGTCGAGGTCGAACGTGGTCAGCACGAGCACCTGGGTGAGCCCCGCGGACACCAGTTCCCGGGTGGCGGCGATGCCGTCGGTGCCCGGCATGCGGACGTCCATCAGCGTGACGTCCGGCCGCAGCGCCCGAGCCTGCCGGACGGCGGCGGCGCCATCGGCCGCCTCGCCGACGACCTCGATGCCCTCGGCGCTGCCGAGGATGGTCGTGAGGCCGAACCGGATGGCACTGTGGTCGTCGGCGACGAGGACACGGACCGTCATCACAGCCCGCCCACCGGGAGTTCGGCGCGGACGAGCCAGCCGTCGCCCGCCGGGCCCGCGGTGAGCTCGCCGCCCACCGCGTCCGCGCGCTCGCGCATGTTCAGCAGGCCCGTCCCCGCCCCGGTGGCGGGAAGCGGGCCGCGGACGTCGTTGCGGACTTCCACCGCGAGCACGCCGTCGAGGCAGCGGACGGCGACGTCGACCCGGCCGCCCGGGGCGTGCTTGACGGCGTTGGTCAGCGCCTCCTGCGCGATCCGGTACGCCGTCAGGTCGACCGCCGCCGGCAGCGGCAGCCGCTCGTCCACAGTGGACTCGACGTGCACCTCCAGCCCGCTGGCCCTGGCCGACTCCACCAGCTTGGCCAGGTCCGCCAGCCGGGCGGGCGCGGTCGTCTCCGCCTCGCCGCCGTCGGCCTTGAGCAGCCCGATCATCGCGCGCATCTCCTCCAGGGCGCTGACGCTGTTCTCCCGCACCGATTCCAGCACGGCCTTCGCCAGTTTCGGGTCCGGCAGCGACAGCGCCGCCTCCGACTGGATGGCGATGGCCGAGAGGTGCCCGGCGATGACGTCGTGCAGGTCGCGGGCCATCCGGCCGCGTTCGGCGGCGACCGCCGCCCGCCGGTCCAGTTCGGCGATCTTCGCCAGCTGCCCGGCGTTGGCGCGCTCGGCCTCGGCGACGTCGCGCTGCTGGCGGACGTTCGCCGCCCACCACACCGGCGTGATGACGAACGGCAGCACGGCGACCGCAGCCAGCACCGCGGCCCGCCACTGCTGCGAGAGGACCAGCACGGCGGCGAGCACGCCCACCACGGAGGACGCGGCGAGGCCGATCATCACCCGGCTGGTGCGCCGGGAGCCGTAGAGCGTCGCCGCGTAGAGGAAGTCGGTGTAGACGATCAGCACCGGCAGCGACGGGCCGAGCCGGACGTCCACCGCGAGCACCGCCGTGGCCAGGACCAGGGCCAGGGGGACGCGCCGGCGGAGCAGCTCGAGCCCGCACAACGCGGTCAGCTCCAGCAGCCGCACCCCCAGCGGCGCGTGGTCGTAGGCCGACACGAGCCGGTGGACGTCCGTCGCGTAGACGAGGAAGCCGAGCAGCCAGGTGGCCAGCGCGATCAGGCCGTCCTGCTGCCACACCGGGAGCGAGCGCAGGCGGGGGAGAGGCACCGGATCATCCCAGCACACCGCGTGAGGCGGCCGCGTCCTACGAAGTGATGACGCCCGGTCCGTCCCTTCGCGGACGCGGCCGGGCGGGCGGGCGCGGGAGCGTGGCGGGGTGGACGAGATCGGGAAGTTCTTCGCGGAGAACCCGATGGCGGCCGTCATCGCGGCGGGCGAGATCGGGTTCTGGGTGTTCATCGCGGCGGGGCTGGCGGTGCGGTACGTGCTGCGCCTGCGGCGCGCGTCGGTGGTGGTGCTGGCCATGGTGCCGCTGGTCGACGTCGTGGTGCTGGTGGCGACCGTGCTCGACCTGTCCGCCGGGGGCAAGCCGGGGTTCACGCACGGCCTGGCCGCGGTCTACCTGGGGTTCAGTGTCGTGTTCGGGCCGAGCATGGTCCGGTGGGCGGACGAGCGGTTCGCGCATCGGTTCGCCGGCCGCTTTTCGGGGGTTCCGGGTGGCGGAGCCCCCGGCCCGGGGCGAAGCCCCGGTTGTCACAGCGGACCGCCGCCACCGCCGAAGCGCCAGGGCCGGGAGAGGGCGCGGCACGAGTGGCGCGAGTGGGGCAAGTGCCTGCTGGCCTGCGGGCTGGCGGCGGCGGCCCTGCTGGCGGCGATCTTCGCGATCGGCGAGCCGGAGAGGGTGGCGCCGCTGTGGGGGTGGTTGCCGCGGCTGGGCACGGTGTCGGCGATCTGGCTGTTCGCCGGGCCGGTCTGGGAGGAGCTGTTCGGCAAGCGCGAGGAGGTGCGCTCGTGAGGGACCTGCCGGGTGCGCACTCGCCGCCGGTGCCGGTGCCGGTGCCGCGAATGACTCATCCGGGACCTCGGACGTCCCGAATGAGTCATTCGCGACCCCTCGGGCCGGGCGGGGGCGGTGGGTGAGGTGGGCCACAGACCGCGACACTCGCGTTGACACCGGGGGCACCGGGACCGAGCATTCCGGCCATGAACCTGTCTGACAGCCAGACAGCCGGACAAGGTGGTCCTCGCCGGGTGAGCGCCATGGAAGCCGTGCTGGCCCACCTGCGCGCCTCGATCGAGCGCGGCGAGCACGCCGTCGGCGAGAAGCTCCCCTCCGAAGCGGCCCTGAGCAGGGAGTTCGAGGTCAGCCGTTCGGTGATCCGGGAGGCGTTGCGCGGTCTGCAGGCGCTCGGCATGACCGAGTCGAAGACCGGCAAGGGCACCTTCGTCACCGCGACCGGCCCGGCCGACAACCCCACCTTCGGGCCCTACTCCGCCCGCGACCTCATCGAGGTGCGCCGGCACGTCGAGATCCCGGTCGCCGGGTACGCGGCCGTGCGGCGCAGCCAGGACGACCTCGACCTGCTCGCCCACCTGCTCGACCGGATGGACGCCGAGACGGACAACACCGCCTGGGTCGCGCTCGACTCGCTCTTCCACATCACCATCGCCCAGGCCTCGGGCAACCCGGTGTTCGGGAAGGTGATCGAGGAGATCCGGGACGCGCTCGCCCGCCAGTCCGCCTTCCTCAACCAGCTCGGCGACCGGCGCCGCCAGTCGAACATCGAGCACCGGGCGATCGTCAAGGCGATCGGGAGCCGCGTGGAAAGCGCCGCCGTCGCGGCCATGTCCGCGCACCTGGAGCACGTCGAAGCCACCCTCAACAGCATCGTGAACGGGGACCAGTGACCGAACAGACCCTCCCGGCCACGACCGGCACCACCGCGGACGCGGGCGACGCCGGCTACCGCAAGGCCCTGAAATCCCGGCACGTCAACATGATCGCCATCGGCGGCGCGATCGGCACCGGCCTGTTCCTCGGCGCCGGCGGACGGCTGGCCCAGGCCGGCCCGGCGCTGGCGATCGTCTACGGCGTCTGCGGGCTCTTCGCCTTCTTCGTCGTCCGCGCGCTCGGCGAGCTGATCCTGTACCGGCCCTCCAGCGGCGCGTTCGTCTCCTACGCCCGCGAGTTCATGGGCGAGAAGGGCGCGTACGTCGCCGGCTGGATGCACTTCCTCAACTGGTCGACCACCGGCATCGCCGACATCACGGCGATCGCGCTCTACGCGCACTTCTGGTCGTTCTTCTCGCCGATCCCGCAGTGGGTGCTCGCGCTGATCGCGCTGGCCGTCGTCCTGACGCTGAACATGGTGTCGGTGAAGCTGTTCGGCGAAATGGAGTTCTGGTTCGCCATCATCAAGGTCGCCGCGCTCGTGCTGTTCATGGTGATCGGCATCTTCCTGCTGGTGACGCAGACGCCGATCGACGGCGTCGCGGGCGGCCCGCAGCTGATCGCCGACCACGGCGGGATCTTCCCGTCCGGGCTGCTGCCGATGGTGCTGATCGTGCAGGGCGTGGTGTTCGCCTACGCCTCGGTCGAGCTGGTCGGCGTCGCCGCGGGCGAGACCGAGAACCCGGAGAAGATCATGCCGAAGGCGATCAACTCCATCATGTGGCGCATCCTCGTCTTCTACGTCGGTTCGGTCGTGTTGCTGGCGATGCTGCTGCCGTGGAGCTCCTACACGAAGGACCAGAGCCCGTTCGTCACCGTGCTCTCGCACCTGGGCGTGCCCGCGGCGGACAGCGTGATGAACCTGGTCGTGCTCACCGCGGCGCTGTCCAGCCTGAACTCCGGCCTGTACTCGACCGGCCGGATCCTGCGGTCGATGGCGACGGCGGGCTCGGCGCCGAAGTTCACCGGCGTGATGAACCGCAACCACGTGCCCTACGGCGGGATCCTGCTCACCGCGGCCGTCTGCGTGCTCGGCGTCGGGCTGAACTACCTGGTGCCGAAGGAGGCCTTCGACATCGTGCTGAACTTCGCCGCGATCGGCATCCTCGCCACCTGGGCCATCATCGTGCTCTGCCACCTGCTGTTCGTGCGCCGGGCCAAGCGCGACGGCCTCGAGCGGCCGTCCTTCCGGCTGCCGTTCTCGCCGTACACCGAGATCGCGACGCTGGTGTTCCTCGCCGCCGTCGTGGTGCTGATGGGCTTCGACGAGACCGGCCGGATCACCCTGCTCGCGCTGCCCGCCATCGCCGTCGCGCTGGTCGCAGGCTGGTTCGGCGTGCGCAAGCGGATCGACATGCGGGCGTTCGACGAGGAGGGCATGTGAGCCACGAACCCCTCGTCGAGCTGCTCCGCGACGGCCTGGTCGAGGGCGTCCACCACGGTTCGGCCGTGGTGCTCGCCCCGGACGGCTCGGTGCGGTTCGCCGCCGGGGACGTCGACACCCCGATGTACCCGCGGTCGACGGCGAAGCCGCTGCAGGCCACCGCGATGGCCCGGCTCGGCCTGCGCCTGTCCCCCGCCGGGTTCGCGATCGCCGCGGCCAGCCACTCCGGCGAGGCGATGCACCTGGACGCCGCTCTCGACGTCCTCGACGGGCGCTCCCCCGACCTGCTCGGGAACCCCGCGGACTTCCCGTTCGACCCGGTCGAGCGGGACCGCTGGCTCGCCGCCGGGCGGGCGCCCAGCCGGCTCGGGCACAACTGCTCCGGCAAGCACGCGGCGATGCTCGCGACCTGCGCCTTGAACGGCTGGCCGGTCGAGGGCTACCTCGACCCGGCCCACCCGCTGCAGCGCGCGATCGCCGCCACCGTCGAGGACCTGACCGGCCGGGGCATCGCCCGGGTGGCCGTCGACGGCTGCGGCGCGCCGCTCTTCGCAACGACGTTGCGCGGGCTCGCGACCGCGGTGTCGAAGATCGCGCTCGCCGCGCCGGACACGCCGGAAGGGCTGGTGGCCGCCGGGATCCGGCAGCACCCGGAGCTGGTCGGCGGCAGCCGCCGGGACGTCACCGCCGTCATGCGGGCGGTGCCGGGGCTGATCGCGAAGGACGGGTTCGAGGCCGTCCAGGTCGCCGCGCTGCCGGACGGCACGGCGATCGCGGTCAAGATCGCCGACGGCGGCGACCGGGCGCGCTACCCGGTGCTGGCCGCGCTGCTCGGACTGTGCGGGGTCGACGTCCCGCCCGGCCCGGACAACCTGCGTTTCGCCGGAAATCTTCCTGTGGGGAGCACCGTATGACCACCCGCCGCGAACACGACCTGCTCGGCGACAAGGACGTCCCCGCCGACGCGTACTGGGGCGTGCACACCGCCCGCGCCCGCGAGAACTTCCCCATCACCGGCACGACGCTCGCCGCCTACCCGCACCTGGTCGAGGCGCTGGCCTCGGTGAAGGAAGCCGCCGCGCGCGCCAACGCCGAACTCGGCCTGCTCGCCCCCGGCATCGCGGACGCGATCTGCGCGGCCTGCCGGGAAATCCGCGAAGGCGCGCTGCACGGCGAGTTCGTCGTCGACGTCATCCAGGGCGGTGCCGGGACGTCGACCAACATGAACGCCAACGAGGTCATCGCCAACCGCGCCCTGGAACTGCTCGGGCACGCCAAGGGCGACTACCACGTCGTCCACCCCAACGAGCACGTCAACCTCTCGCAGTCGACCAACGACGCCTACCCGACCGCGGTCAACGTCGCGACGATCCTCGCCGTGCGCGAGCTGTCCGAGTCGATGGTCGTGCTGGAGAAGGCGTTCGCGGCCAAGGCCGTCGAGTTCCACGACGTGCTGAAGATGGGCCGCACGCAGCTGCAGGACGCCGTGCCGATGACGCTCGGCCAGGAGTTCGGCACGTACGCGGTGATGCTCGGCGAGGACCGGCAGCGGCTGAACGAAGCCGTCGCCCTGCTGCACGAGATCAACCTCGGCGCGACCGCGATCGGCACCGGCCTCAACGCCGCGCCGGGGTACGCCGAAGCCGCGTGCCGCCACCTGCGGGAGATCACCGGCCTGCCGGTCGTGACCGCCGCCGACCTGGTCGAGGCGACCCAGGACTGCGGCGCGTTCGTGCACCTCTCGGGTGTCCTCAAGCGGATCGCGGTCAAGCTGTCCAAGAGCTGCAACGACCTGCGGCTGCTGTCCTCGGGCCCGCGCGCCGGGCTGAACGAGATCAACCTGCCGCCGGTGCAGGCCGGGTCGTCGATCATGCCGGGCAAGATCAACCCGGTGATCCCCGAGGTGGTCAACCAGGTCGCGTTCGAGGTGATCGGCCGGGCCGTATGAGTCGACCGGACGGTCGGCGTAGTCGTAGACCGTGGTGGTCTTGCGTCCGGCCGCGTCAGTGGTCGACAGCGGCAGATCCTT
>NZ_JBSFNC010000237.1:0-9782 GCF_053586895.1 Amycolatopsis sp. NPDC003731
CGACTTCCGCACGTGGTGGGCGGAACACCACGTCAACAACGCGAGCTACGGAACCAAGCACTACCGCCACAGCCTGGTCGGCAACCTGACGCTGGACTGCGACACCTGGGCCAGCCCGGACGGTTCGGGCCAGCGCCTGATGGTCCTGACGGCCGAACCGGGCACGCCGTCCCACGACGCGCTGTCGATCCTCACAGCGTGGGAAAGCGAACCGAACCGCGCCGGGCGAGCCGGCGCCGACGGCTGATAGACGACCTGGCGAAGTCGGGGAACTCGGCGTGACTGCGGAGTGAGCGGGTCCGGCAGGGGATACGCAGGTGCCGATCGCGCACCACGCGTGCGACATCCGCCACGTCGCTGCTTACCCTGCCGGTTCGGCTGTGCCTCGGGCGCCCCGTGCACCTGTTGAGGCGGATTGGCCACAGTATGGCGCCACGGTCCGCTCGTCCCCAACGGGTTTACCGGTACCCGACTGCCGCCCGCCCTGCCGGATCAAGATCGATCTAGCCCTTGAGGAGAGCCCGGGCCATCACGACCTTCTGGATCTGGTTGGTGCCTTCGTAGATCTGCGTGATCTTGGCGTCGCGCATCATGCGCTCCACCGGGAAGTCGCGGGTGTAGCCGGCGCCGCCGAAGAGCTGGACGGCGTCCGTGGTCACCTCCATCGCGATGTCCGACGCGTACGTCTTCGCCGCGGACGCCATGAAGCCGGCGCGCTTGTCGCCGCGCTCGGAGGCCGCCGCCGAGGCGTACACCAGGTGGCGGGCCGCCTCGATCTTGGTCCCCATGTCGGCCAGCATGAACTGGACGCCCTGGAACTCCGCGATCGCCTTGCCGAACTGCTTGCGGTCCTTCACGTACGCCACCGCCGCGTCCAGGGCGCCCTGCGCGATGCCCAGCGCCTGCGCGCCGATCGTCGGACGGGTGTGGTCGAGCGTGCGCAGCGCCGTCTTGAGGCCGGTGCCGGGCTCGCCGATGATGCGGTCGGCCGGGATCGTGCAGTTCTCGAAGTAGATCTCCCGCGTCGGCGAGCCCTTGATGCCGAGCTTCTTCTCCTTCGGCCCCACCGAGAAGCCCGGGTCGTCCTTGTGCACGACGAACGCCGAAATGCCGTTGGCCTTCTTCTCGGCGTCCGGGTCGGTCACCGCCATCACCGTGTACCACGACGACTCACCGGCGTTGGTGATCCAGCACTTGGTGCCGTTGAGCACCCAGTGGTCACCGTCGAGCCGGGCCCGCGCCCGCATGGACGCGGTGTCCGAACCGGCCTCCCGCTCCGACAGCGCGTACGAAGCCGACGCCTCCCCCGACGCGATCGAGGGCAGCACGAGCTTCTTCAGCTCCTCCGAAGCCGACAGGATGATCGGCTGGGTGCCGAGCTTGTTGACCGCCGGGATGAGCGACGCCGAAGCGTCGACCCGCGCGACCTCTTCGATCACGATGCAGGCACCGACCGCGTCCGCACCCTGCCCGTCGTACTCCTCACCGATGTGCACGGCGTTGAAACCCGACTTGACCAGCGCGTTGTACGCCTCGATCGGGTAGCGCTCGTTCTCGTCGACCTCCGCCGCGTACGGCGCGATCTCCTTCTCGGCCAGGGCCCGGACCGCGGCCCGCAGCTCCTCGTGCTCCTCGGCAAGCTGGTACAGGCCGTCGGTCACTTCCGGTCACCTTCTCTACGACGTCGGGAGGGATCTATCGATGTTAGCGCTCGTTCACCTACGTCGTCCTTGTGGCGTTGACCGCACCGTTCGTATGGTCGGGTGATGCCGATCACCGCGCCGACGACGCCGCCCGGTCTGCCCACCTCCCTCGAGTACCCCGAAGTCCCCGTCGGTTCGATCCTGGCGGCGGGTGCCGCGCGCTGGGGCGACCGGACGGCCTTCGCCCACGACGGCCGCAGTCTCTCCTTCACCGAGACCCACCGGGCCGCCTGCCGGTTCGCCAACGCTCTGCGCGAACGCGGCATCGGCCGCGGCGACGTCGTGGCGCTGCACCTGCCGAACTGCCTGGCCTTCCCGGTCGCCTACTACGGCACGCTGCTGGCCGGGGCCACCTTCAGCCCGGCGAACCCGCTGCTCCCGCCGGACGACCTCGCCTTCCAGCTCGCCGACTGCGAGGCCGCGGCCGTGGTGACGTTCGGCCCGGTCGCGGGCGCGCTGGCGAGCGTCGCCGACCGGACCCCGGCGCGGTTCACCGTGGTCGTCCAGCCCACCGGCGACCTGCCCGAGGGTGCGCTCGAGTTCGAGGCGTTCCACGCCGCCCAGCCGGAGACTCCCCCGGACGTCGACTTCGACCTCCACGAGGACCTCGCCCACCTCGCCTACACGGGTGGCACCACCGGCCGGTCCAAGGGCGTGCGGCTGTCGCACCGCAACGTCGTGGTCAACACGCTCCAGCACGCCTGCTGGGGCACCGGCTCGGTCCCGGCGCTCGACGCGCACGGCGACGTCACGCTCGACCAGATCGGCAGCGAGGACGAGTGGCCGTCGCGCCTGGGCACCGGCGTCGCGATCAACCTGACGCCGTGGTTCCACGCGATGGGCATCATCGGCGGCCTCAACGCGGCGGTGCTCGCGGGCACGACGATGGTCCTGCACACGCGCTTCGACCCGGCGGCGTACGTCGCCGACGCCGAGCGGCTCCGCATCACCGGCATCGGCGGCGCACCGGCGTTGTTCGCGGCCCTGCTCGCGACACCGTCGTTCCACACCGCCGACCTCTCGTCAGTTCGCTCGATCGGGTCGGGTGCGGCACCGATGAACCACGCGATGATCAACGCGCTGCGCGAGCGGTTCCCGGGCGTGGTGGTCACCGAAGGCTACGGCCTCACCGAGGCGACGATGGGCGCGGTGATCTCGCCGACGTACCGCTCGGGCACGCGCAAGGTCGGCTCGGTGGGCGTGCCGATCTTCGACACGCAGGTCAAGATCGTCCCGCCCGAGGGCGGCGAAGACCCGCTGCCCGTCGGCGAGCGGGGCGAGGTCTGCCTGCGCGGCCCGCAGATCATGCTCGGCTACCGCAACCGCCCGGAGGAGACGGCGGCCGCCCTGGTGGACGGCTGGCTGCACACGGGCGACATCGGCATCCTCGACGACGACGGCTACCTGTCCATTGTGGACCGCAAGAAGGACATGCTGCTGTACAAGGGGTACAACGTCTTCCCCCGCGAGCTCGAGGAGCTGCTCGTCACCATGCCGGGCGTCGCGGCGGCCGCGGTGGTCGGCCGGCCGGACCCGGAGGTCGGCGAGCTGCCGGTGGCGTTCGTGGTGCCCCGCGAATCGCTGGACGCGGACGCGCTGATGGCCGCGGTCAACGAGAAGGTGCTGCCGTACAAGCGGCTCCGCGAGGTGCACGTGGTGACGCAGATCCCGGTGTCCGCGGCGGGGAAGGTGCTCAAGCGCGAGCTGAGGCAGCAGCTCGTCGGCGACCTGGACGGCTGACCGCGGCGCGCGGGCCGGCCGGCGACGCGCCCGGGCCGGCTCGTGCTCCGGCGAGCCCGGCTAGTGGCCGGTTTTCTCGCGCAGGGCCGCGTCCTTGTCCAGCACCAGCTTCTCCAGGTCCGCCTGGAACTTCGCCATCTTCGCGCGCAGGCCCTCGTCGGACGCCGCCAGGATGCGGACCGCCAGGAGGCCGGCGTTGCGGGCGCCGCCCACCGAGACCGTGGCCACCGGGACACCGGCCGGCATCTGGACGATCGACAGCAGGGAGTCCAGGCCGTCCAGGTACTTCAGCGGGACCGGGACGCCGATCACCGGCAGCACGGTCGCCGAGGCCACCATGCCCGGCAGGTGGGCCGCGCCGCCCGCGCCCGCGATGATCACGCGCAGGCCGCGCGAAGCCGCCGACGTCGCGTAGTCCAGCATGCGCTGCGGGGTCCGGTGCGCCGAGTAGACGCCGACCTCGTACTCGACGCCGAACTCGTCCAGCGCCGCGCCCGCCGCCTCCAGCGTCGGCCAGTCCGAGTCGCTGCCCATGATCACGCCCACCTGCGGCGCCATACCGACCTCTCCCGTCAGTGGATTTCGTAGCCGTCGAGCCAGACGGCGTGGGACAGCCAGTGCGCGGACAGCAGCGCGCGGTTGCGCAGGTCCTCCATGCGCTCGCCGGTGAAGTTCACGTGCCCGAGCTTGCGGCCCGGCCGCTCCTGCTTGCCGTACAGGTGCACCCGCGCCTCCGGGTACCGCGCGAACAGGTGGTGCAGCCGCTCGTCCGGCCCCATCTCGGGCAGCTCCGGCGCGCCCAGGACGTTCGCCATCACGCACGCGGGCGCGATCAAGTCCGTCCGGCCCAGCGGGTAGTCGAGCACCGCCCGCAGGTGCTGCTCGAACTGGGACGTGCGCGAGCCGTCCATGGTCCAGTGCCCGGAGTTGTGCGGGCGCATCGCCAGCTCGTTCACCAGCAGCCCGGTGTCGGTCTCGAACAGCTCGACCGCGAGCAGCCCGGTGACGTCCAGGGTCGACGCGATCCGCAGCGCCAGGTCCTGGGCCTCGTGCACCCGCGAGTCGTCGAGCCCCGGCGCCGGGGCGAGGACCTCGGTGTTGATGCCGCCGGTCTGCACCGTCTCGACCACCGGGTACGCCGCACCCTGGCCGAAGGGCGAGCGGGCGACGAGCGCGGACAGCTCCCGCCGCATCGCCACCTTCGCCTCCACCAGCAGTGCCGTGCCCGCGGCCAGCAGCTCCGGCACGGTCTCGCGCGCGTGCTGCGCGGTGTCGAGCATCCAGACGCCACGGCCGTCGTACCCGCCGGTCGCCGCCTTGAGCACCACCGGCCAGCCGTGCTCGGCGCCGAACGCCACCACGTCGTCCACAGAGGACACCTCGGCGAACGCCGGGCCCGGCACGCCGAGGCCCGCCATCATCTCGCGCATCACGAGCTTGTTCTGCGCGAAGCCGAGCGCGGACGCCGCCGGCCGGATGACGTGGCCCTCCATGGCCAGCGTCAGCAGGTGCTCCCCCGGCACGTGCTCGTGGTCGAAGGTGAGCACGTCGACCGACGCCGCGAACTTCCGCAGCGCCTCGAGGTCGGTGTGGTGGCCGATGGTGACGTCGCCGGCGACGAGCCCCGCGGCTTCGTTCTCCCCCGCGGCGAGCACGCGCAGGGACTGGCCGAGGGAGATCGCCGCCTGGTGGGTCATCCGGGCGAGCTGGCCGCCGCCCACCATGCCCACGACGGGCAGACCGGTGTGTTTGTCCATAGCGCCAGTCAGCCTAAACGGTCACGACCTGGGGTGACCGCCGGACCAGACGAAGCTCACGCGCCGCGAGCCCCAGGATGCCGCCGGCCGCCGCGAGCACGTAGCCGTTGCCGAGGACCGACCACCCCAGGCCCCAGCCGAACTCGACGTCCCCGCCGTTGGGCACGAGCATCACGACCTGCGAGACGAACAGCGCCGTGACCGCCGCCGCGGCCCACCACCGCGCCTTCACCAGCAGCAGCGTGATCAACGGCACGCACCACACCCAGTGGTGCGACCACGACACGGGCGACAGCAACAGCCCGTAGAACGCCGTCACGAGCAGCGCCGCCGCGTCCTCGCCACGCCGGTGCAGCCGCACGACGAGCCACACCGCCGGCACGGCGAGCACCGCCGCCGCCCCGACCGCCACCGCCAGCGACCAGGGCGCCAGCGCGGAGGCCCGGTTGACCAGCCCGTTGAGCGACTGGTTGAAGATCCAGTGCACCGACCCGACCCGGCTCGGGTCGGTCGCCGAATCCCGCCAGAACCGCACCGCGTCGGCCGGGATGATCGCGAACATCACCGCTTCGAGCGCCGCGAACGTGCCCAGGGCCCGCAGCCCGTCCTTCCACCGGCCCGTGAAGAACAGGTGCGGCACGAAGATCAGCGGGGTCAGCTTGATCGCCGCTGCCACGCCGATCAGCACGCCCGCCCAGCGCGACCTCCGCGCCGACAGCACCAGGACGTCCAGCACCACGAACGCCATCAGTATCAAGTTGATCTGGCCCAGGAACAGCGTCTTCCACACCGGTTCCAGCGCCAGCGCGACGGCCGTTCCCGCCGGCAAGGCCCACCGGCTTCTTCCCAGAAGCGACGAGCCCCCCGGCGGCGACGAAACCACCGTGATGACGACCATAAGACCGACCACCGACAAAACCGCGATCACGCCCCAGACCAGCCCGGACGGCACGAGGGCGAGCGGCAGGAAGAGCGGCGCGGCGGCCGGTGTGTAGGTGAACGGCAGGCGCACCCAGTCCGGCAGTGCGGTCAGCACGTCCCGCGTGTAGAGCGGGTCGCCGTGCAGCAGCGTCAACGCCCCCGCGCGGTACACGGCGCTGTCCGCGCCCAGGTGCCAGCCGGCCAGCCAGCCGACCACCCCGAAGGCCAGGACGAGGAGAGCGAGAACCCCGGCGAGGACGCGGCCGGTACGCGCCTCAGACCCCGGCGGGGACGTCGGCATCCGCGGCCGCCTTCTTCCGCGCCCGCCGCAACAGCCCCCAGCGCAGGATGAGCGCGAGGGCCAGCACGACCGGCATCAGGATGTACGCGTCGCCCAGCACGTTCTGCCACACCTTCCAGTGCAGCTCGACGTTGCGGCCGTTCGGCAGGATCAGCAGCACGCAGCTGACGAACACGAACGCCACCAGCCCGGTCCCGACCCAGCGCTTCCACGCCGTCTTCGGGGTGGTCTTCGGCAGCCGCGAGACCAGCAGTACGATCAGCGGGATCACCCAGACCCAGTGGTGCGTCCACGAGATCGGCGAGATCAGCAGCGTCCAGAACGCCGTCACGAGCATCGCGGCCAGCGCCTGCCCCTTGCGGTGGAACCGCAGCAGCAGCCACAGCGCCGGGACGGCGAGCAGGAAGCCGATGCCCATCGCCGCCTTCGACGCCCACGGCGCGAGGTCGGTGGCCCGGTTCATCAGCGCGTTGAGCGACTGGTTGCCCGCCCAGTGCACCGGCCCGATCCGGCCGGTGTCCGGCAGCGTGACGGTCCAGTACTTCGCCGCGTCGTGCGCGTTGATCAGGAACATCAGGCCCTGGAGCACGATGAACGTGGCCAGCCCGCGCAGCGCGTCCATGCGGCGGCCGGTGATGAACAGGTGCCCGAGGAACACCAGCGGCGTCAGCTTGATCGCCGCCGCGACGCCGACCAGGACGCCGCCCCAGCGGCTCCCCCGCGCGCCGATGACCAGCATGTCGAGCAGGATCATGGCCATCAGGATCAGGTTGATCTGGCCGAGGAAGATCGTCCGCCAGACCGGCTCGAGACCGAGGAAGACCAGGAAGAACACGATGGTCGAGCGGGCGGGCGAGGCCCACCAGCGCGGGCCGTCCGCGGCCGGGCGCGGCAGCGCGCCGATGGCGATCCGGATCGACAGCGCCATCGCCCCCAGCGAGACGGCCGTGATCAGGCCCCACGAGATCTGCGTGGGGAACGCCGCGAGCGGGACGAAGATCAATGCCGCCGTCGGCGGGTAGGTGAACGGCAGCAGCGCCCACCACGGCTCGTTGGGCAGCGTGTTCGCGTCGTAGAGGGAATCGCCGTGCAGCAGGGTGAGGGCGCCCGCGCGGTAGACCGCGCTGTCGACGCCGAGCACCCAGTCGTGCTGCCAGCCGTAGATGCCGTACCCGATCGCGACCAGCGGAATCACCGACAGGATCAGGATCGACCGCGGGCGGACGGACAGCCGGGCGAGTGATTTCCGAAGGGCCAGCCGGTGCTGGGGTCTGGCCGCGATCTCGCCGTCGACGTCGGTGGGTACGGTCCGGGTCACCGCACCAGGAAATCATGACCGGCCCGGTCCCGGTCGGAAGGGTCCGGGCGAAACCGGACTTTTCCGGTGTTCTACGCGCGCGCCAGGTGGGCCAGCAGGTCGCAGGCGAGCTCGTGGGTGGCCGGCAGCCGCACCGCCGAGACACGCGGACGGCCAACGTCCGCCAGCTGGGCGTCGACCTGCAGCCGCTCGTGCAACGCCCGTCGCAACGCGACCCCCTGCGAAGCGACCCGCTCGTCCTTCGGGACCAGGGCCGCGACGACGGACGGGCCCAGCGAGGCGACGCTCTGGCCGCTGTCGAACACGGTCCGCAGCGCGTCCGCGACCAGGATCATCCCGGTCAGCCGCGGGAACCCGGCGACGGCGCTGAGGTCGAGCGAGACGACGAGCAGCACGTGGTCTTCGGCGGCCGGCCGCTCGCGCGCCTCGGCGGCGCGGTAGACCTCCGCGAGCCGGGTGCGCAGGTAGGCGGCCGACGGCAGGCCGGTCAGCGGGTCGGTGACCTCGGTGTGCACGAGCTGGTCGGTGGCGACGTCGGCCCAGGCCAGCGCGGTGGTCCGGAGCAGCCGCGCCGGCGTGGCGTCGACGTCCGGCGAGACGAACCCGTCGCCGCTGTGGCCGAGCACGGCGTGCAGTGCGGCGAGGTCGGAGAGGGTCTCCGCGAGCCCCGCACCGGCCGCCGCGCGGGCCCTGGCCAGGCCGGCCAGCGCGGTTTCGGCGGCTTCGACGCGGCCCTTCGCCATCACCGCCGCGCAGACGGCGTCGACCTCGGGCAGGGCCCAGTCGCTGGGGAACCGCCAGCCCGCGGCGAGGCTGGCCGTGCGCCAGCGGGCCCGCAGCGCACGCAGGGAGGCGTCCCGCTCGGCCGGCGTGGACGGGGTGTCACCGGAGCCGGGTCGCGCAGCCGGAACATCCACTGGCCACCCGCCCCTTTCGTCCGGTTCGCAACGATCTTGTTCGGTGCTTCACGATGAGGACGCACCCCGGTGGGCCCCGTGACGCGTACTGACCAGTTTTTGTCTCGGCGCTTTTCCCCGGGCGGGCCCGGGGGTGGGTGATTTTGCTCCGCCGTCGGAGTCATCACCCCCACCACGACGTGACCGCCGGAGGCGGGTCAGTCACACTTGTCTCGCGTCCCGGATCGGCCTGTAATGGCAGGTCCTGGCTCTAGCCGACCGAGGAGTGCCGTGTCCACCGTTCCCGCCGATCTCAGCGGAAAGAGTGACGCCGAGCTGATCGCGGAGGTCCGCTCCGGGAAGATCGACTCGTACGGGACGCTCTACGAACGGCACACCGGCGCGGCCCGCAATCTGGCCCGCCAGCTGGCCCGCTCCAGCTCCGAAGCCGACGATCTCGTGTCCGAGGCGTTCGCCAAGGTGCTCGACACGCTCCGTGGCGGCAAGGGGCCGGACACAGCCTTCCGGGCGTACTTGCTCACCGCCCTGCGTCACACCGCGTACGACCGCACCCGCAAGGAACGCCGGGTCGACCTCAACGAGGACATGACCGAGGTGGGCGGCGCCGCGGCCGAGGCGCTGACCGTGCCGTTCTCCGACACCGCGGTCGCCGGCCTCGAGCGGACGATGGCCGCCAAGGCGTTCGCGCGGCTGCCGGAACGCTGGCAGGCGGTGCTCTGGCACACCGAGATCGAGCAGCAGAGCCCGGCCGAGGTCGCGCCGCTGCTGGGCCTGACCGCGAACGGCGTCTCCGCGCTCGCCTACCGCGCCCGCGAAGGCCTCCGCCAGGCGTACCTGCAGGTCCACCTGCAGGAGAACGCCGAGGAACGCTGCCGCGCCTGCGCCGAGCGGCTCGGCGCGTGGACCCGCGACGGACTGTCCAAACGGGAACGCGCCCAGGTGGAGAGCCACCTCGACGAGTGCGACCGGTGCCGGGCGCTGGCCGCGGAGCTGGCCGACGTCAACGGCGGGCTGCGCGCGATCATCGCCCCGATCGTCCTGGGCGGCGCCGCGCTGGGCTACCTCGCCACCATCGGCGCCGCGAAGGCGAGCGCGGCCACGGCGGCCACCGCGGGTGCGGCCGCC
>NZ_JBSFNC010000238.1:0-9665 GCF_053586895.1 Amycolatopsis sp. NPDC003731
CCACCAGCGTCGTGCGGCGGTCGGACAACGGTGGCTGCTGCTTCGACTACGGCAACGCCGAGCGCAACAGCCGCGACAACGGCAACGGCACGATGGAAGCCATCTACTTCGGCAACATCAAGGTCTGGGGCTACGGCGCCGGGAACGGGCCGTGGATCATGGCGGACCTGGAGAACGGGCTGTTCTCCGGGGTCAACCAGCGCTACAACGCCAACGACCCGAGCATCAGCCACCGGTACCTGACGGCGATCGTCAAGGGCGGGCCCAACCGGTGGGCGATCCGCGGCGGCAACGCCCAGTCCGGCGGGGTGTCCACCTTCTACGACGGCGTGCGGCCCAACGTCGCGGGCTACAACCCGATGCGCAAGGAAGGCGCCATCATCCTCGGCACCGGCGGGGACAACAGCATCGGCTCGGCCGGCACGTTCTACGAGGGCGTCATGACGTCCGGTTATCCCTCGGACGCCACCGAGAACGCGGTGCAGGCCAACATCGTCGCGGCCGGGTACGGTACCGGCGGCAGCAACACCGGAACCGGGCCGGTGCACGCGGTCGGCGCGGGCAAGTGCCTGTCCGGCGCCGCCCAGGGCACGCAGCTGCAGATCGCGGGCTGCAGCGGCCAGGCGAACCAGGCCTGGACGCGCACTTCGGACGGCCGCCTGACGGCCGCGATCGGCGGGGCGACGCTGTGCCTGGACGCGTCCGGCCAGGGCACCAGCGCGGGCACGAAGGTGGTGACCTGGCCGTGCAACGGGCAGGGCAACCAGCAGTGGAACGTCAACTCGAACGGCACGGTCACCGGGGCCCAATCCGGGCTCTGCCTCGACGTCACCGGCGCTTCCACGGCCGAGGGCGCGCCGGTCGAGCTGTGGACGTGCAACGGCGGCAGCAACCAGCAGTGGACGTTCGGCTGACCCCGGCCCGAGACGAATCGAGGACTTCCGATGATCACCGGTTCACCCCCAGGGCGGCGTTTGCGGACCGCCGTCACCGTCCTCGCGGCAGCCGGTCTGTCGGCGACCGCACTGGTGCTCTCACCCGGCGTCGCCGGGGCGGCGAGCACACTCGGCGCCGCGGCGGCGCAGACCGGCCGGTACTTCGGCGCCGCGATCTCGACGAGCCACCTGGGCGAAGCCGCCTACGTGAACACGTGGACGGCGGAGTTCAACGGCGTCACGCCGGAGAACGAGATGAAGTGGGACACGGTCGAGCCGAACCGCAACCAGTTCAACTTCGCGTCCGCCGACCGGATCGTGAGCCAGGCGAAGAGCCAGGGCATGAAGATCCGCGGGCACACGCTGGTGTGGTACCAGCAGCTGGCGCCCTGGGTCGGCGGGCTGGACGCGAACAACCTGCGTTCGGCCATGCTCAACCACATCAGCAACGTCGCCGGCCACTGGAAGGGCCAGGTCATCGCCTGGGACGTGGTCAACGAGGCGTTCGAGGAGAACGGCACCCGCCGGCAGGCGACCTTCCAGCAGAAGCTCGGTGACGGCTACATCGAGGACGCGTTCCGCGCGGCCCGCACGGCCGACCCCGGCGCGAAGCTCTGCTACAACGACTACAACACCGACGGCATCAACGCGAAGAGCACCGGCATCTACAACATGGTGCGGGACTTCAAAAGCCGCGGCGTGCCGATCGACTGCGTCGGCTTCCAGAGCCACCTGAGCGCGAACTCGAACCTCGGCAGCTACCAGGCGAACCTGCAGCGCTTCGCCGACCTCGGCGTCGACGTGCAGATCACCGAGCTGGACGTCGGCGGCTCGGGCTCCGGACAGGCGAACGTGTACCGGCAGGTCACCCAGGCGTGCCGGGCGGTGTCCCGCTGCACCGGCATCACCGTCTGGGGCGTGACGGACAAGTATTCGTGGCGATCGGGCGACACCCCGCTGCTGTTCGACGGCAACTACGGGAAGAAGCAGGCCTACACCGCCGTCCTCGACGCGCTCGGCGGCAGCGACCCCAGCCCCGGCGGCACCGGCCCGGTGCGCGCGGTGGCCGCGAACCGCTGCCTGGACGTGCCCGCCTCGTCGACCACCGCGGGTACCCAGGTCCAGATCTGGGACTGCAACAGCGGGGCGAACCAGCAGTGGACCCGCGGCAGCGCGGGCGAGCTGAGCGTCTACTCCGGCGGCACGAAGCGCTGCCTGGACACCGTGGGCGGCGGGACCGCGGCGGGCACGGCGACCGTCATCGCCAACTGCACCGGCGGGGCGGGCCAGAAGTGGACCTTCACCGGGAGCGGAACCGTCACGAACGGCCAGTCGGGACTGTGCCTGGACGTCAACGGCGCCGCGACCGCCAACGGCACCAAGGTGATCATCTGGAGCTGCAACGGCGGCTCGAACCAGCGGTGGACGTCGAGCTGAGGCCGGCCCGGCCGTCGTAGGCTGGCCGGGTGGACGAGCTGCCGGTGGTGACCGAACGCCTGATCGTGCGCCGGTTCGAGGACGGTGACGTGCCGGCGTTCGGCGCCTACCGCTCGGATCCCGAAGTGGCGCGCTACCAGTCGTGGGAGGCGCCCGTGTCGCCGGTCGACGCCGGGCGCCTCGTGGCGGAGTTCGTGGCCGCCGAAGAAGGGGCGCCCGGCTGGTTCCAGTACGCCGTGGAACTGCGCGACGGCGGCGGCCTGGCCGGGGACGTCGGGGTGTGCGTCGACCCCAACCGGATGCAGGCCGAGCTGGGGTTCACCATCGCGCGGGAGCACCAGCGGCGGGGCTACGCGACCGAGGCCGCGCAGGCGGTGCTGGACCGCCTGTTCGGCATGGGGATCCGCCGGGTCTCGGCGGAGTGCGACGCGCGGAACAGGGCCTCGGCGCGGCTGCTGGACCGGCTCGGGTTCCGCCCGGAGGGCCACCGCCGCCGGCACACGTGGCTCAAGGGCGAGTGGACCGACGACCTGCTCTTCGGACTGCTGCCCGAGGACCGCGGCCATTCCGTGGGGCTCTTCGCCTGCCGGCCCAACCTGCTGGTGCGCGATCTTGCGGAGAGCGTCGCGTTCTACGTGGACCTGCTCGGCTTCCGGGTGGGCTGGCGCTGGTCCGACCGGCAGGGCCGGTTCCTCGACGCGGACGAGCCGACCGAGGCGGGTACCGCGCTGGTGGCCCGCGATCAGGTGCAGATCATGCTGACGCAGGTGGCCGGTTCGCACACGACCCGGTTGCACCTGGACGTCCCGGCCGCCGACCGGGTCGACCGGCTGTTCCTCGAGTGGAGCGGGCGGGGTGCCGAGATCGCGGAGCCGCCGTTCGTGCGCCCGTGGGGGATGTACGAGATGCGCCTGCTCGATCCGGACGGGAACGTGCTCAGGGTGAGTTCCCCGCCGGCTCACTAGAGCGCCCGTTGCCGCGCTCGAATGTCCAGGTTTTGACCCGAACGGGAATCCGTCGTGCCGTATCTTTTCCGGTGAAGCCTGTGTTGCATTTGATCGACCCGGGCGGAGGAGAACGGGGTGGGCGGCTTCTCGTTTCGGTCATGGCGTCCCCTGAAAGTGCGGTTCCGCGCCGCGCGTGGGTGGGGCCTGCTGGGCGGTGCCGCGCTCCTGGGAGTGGTCATCGGCTGTGTCGTCGCGCTGTGGGTTCCGGGCGTCGCGGCGGTGTCGGTCGGCTCCGCCGTTGCCGTGGCCGTGTTCACGGTGGCGAGCGCTCGCGGCAAGGATGTCCTCGAACGGCAGGCCGAGCGGCGGGACGCCCGGCCGCTGCGGATGCTCGCCGCGGGGGCCGGCGGGCGGCCGCTGCGGGTGCGGGATCTCGATGATCCGATCGTGCTGAGGGTGCACCCCGCGGAGGCGGTCGTCCGGGACGTCGCCGGGGAGCGGACGCTCGACCGGACGCCGCCGTACGTCCGCCGGGACCTGCACGACGAGCTGGGCGGCCTGATCCGCCGGGGCGGGTTCGTCCTCGTCGTCGGCGAATCGACGGCCGGCAAGACGCGGGCGGTCTACGAGGCCGTGCGGGCGGTGTGCCCCGACCACGTGCTGCTGGTGCCGGCCGGTCGCGAGGCGCTGACCGACGTGATCGCGACCGCCGCCGACACACCCCGGTGCGTGCTCTGGCTGGACGACCTCGAGCGGTTCCTCGGGGCCGGGGGACTGACGCCGATCCTGCTGAACCGGCTCCTCGGCCGCGGGTGGGGCCACCTCGTCGTCGCCGCGACGATGCGCAGTCCCGAGTTCGACCGTTACGGCGCTCGCGAGGAAACCGGGGTGGCCGGGGCGGATCTGGACGCCTGGCGCGATGCCCGCGACATCCTGCGGCTGGCGAGCGTGGCCGGCCTTTCCCGGCGCTGGACGGACGGGGAAATCGAGCGGGCCCGCGAATGCGACGACGACCCGCGCATCCGGGCGGCGCTGGCGAGCATCGAGAAGTTCGGCCTGGCGGAAGTGCTCGCCGCGGGGCCGGAACTGGTCCGCAACTGGCGCAATGCCTGGTCACCGTCCGCGCACCCGCGGGGTGCCGCCCTGGTGGCGGCCGCGGTGGACTGCCGCCGGGCGGGGATGGACGAGCCGGTGCCGCTGGACCTCCTGGCCGACCTATCGCGCCACTACCTGCGCGAGCACGGCGGTGAAGTGCTGCGCCCGGAGTCGCCGGCGGACGCCCTCGCCTGGGCGACGAAGACCAGTCACGGAGCCAGCAGCCTGTTGCTGCCGTCGGAGGGTTCCGACCACTACATCGCCTTCGACTACCTCGTGGATCTTCCCGGGCTGGCGCTGGTCCCGTCGCTGACGTGGCAGACGCTCATCGGCCGTGCCGAACCGTGGCAGGTCTTCCGCATCGGGGAAACAGCGGCGCGAGTCATGCAGCACGACGTCGCCGCGCAGGCGTTCCGCGAAGCGGCCGCTCGTGGGGTTCCCGGTGCGGACACCGCGGCCGAGTTCTACGCCGCCTACGGTGACCGGCTCCGGGCGAGCACTGCATTCGAGGGGCTGCTCGAAGAACGGAGGGAAAGGTTCGGAGACAAGCATCCGGAGACTCTTCGAGTGAGGCTCACTTACGCGGAGAGTCTTGCTGATTCGCCGTACGCCGCAAGGGCTCTGGAGGTGTTCCCGGAATTGATCCGGGATCTCGAAGAGGTGCTGGGTGGTCGCCATCGTGACGCGTTGGACGCGCGGCGCTGGCACGCGTACTCGATCGGCGTGTGCGGCGATCTTTCGGCCGCGATCGGCTTGCTGAACGACATCCTCCCCGCGCACGAGGAGGTGTTCGGGAACGAACACATATCCACTCTGCTGGCCCGGCATTACCTGGCATTTCTCACTGCGGAAGACGAACCTGAGAAGGCGCTCGGCAAACTTGACGACATGCGGGCGAGGTACGTCCGGGTCTACGGTCCGGACAGTCCGAGGGTTCTGCAGATACGGGACCTCACCGGCATCGCGATGTGGCGTTCGGGTGTGCCGCTCGACGAAGTCCTTCGGCACCACCAGAGCCTGTTCCACGACCGGGTCCGGATCTTGGGTGGCGACCACCCGCACACGGTGGTCACGAAGTTCAGGGTCGCCGCTCTGCTGTTCGAGACGGGGCAGATCAGGCAGGCCGACTCGCTGCTGGACGAACTCATCCGGCAGTCGGTCGATGACGGCGCAAGCGAGGAAGACCTGCAGAAGATCGCCCTTCGCCTGACCGGTCTGCGCTTGGGTGACAACGGAGGCCAACTGCGGTCGGTTCGCGAAAGAGCGATGACGGTGCTGCGCGTCTTCGTGGCGCTGCGCGGTGAGGACGACCCGATCACCCGGAAGATCGCCGAAGTCATGTCGGCCGCCGGTGTCGCGGCCGGACCGTGACGACGGCTCAGCGCTTGGTGCGGTCCCAGATCACCACCGGGGGTGCGTCCGGGTAGTTGACGTCGTGGGCCCAGACCTTGTCCACCTTCGGGTTGTGGCGGAGGATCGGGAACTCGTCCATGTCGAATACGTTGTTCGGCCGGCGGGACGCGAGCTCGTCGCCCTGGTCGGCCCAGCCGCTCGATTTGCCCGGGGTGTTGGGCAGGGCGATGTGGACGTCGCCCTGGGCGTTGTGGGCCAGGGCCTTCGAGGCGTCCTTCCAGACCTTCTCGCCGTTCGGGTGGTTGTCGGAGAACTTGGGCATCTCGACGCCGTTGTCCTTCAGGATGCCTTCGAGGGTGTTGCCGCCGTTCTTCTTGGCCAGGTTGATCGCCGGGTCCTCGATCGAGCCGTGGTACTTCGAGTCCGAGATCTTGGTGCCGGTGACCGGGTCGACCTTCGCGTCCGTGATGTGGCCGCCCGACCAGAACCAGGACTTGTCCTTGCCCGGCGCCATCATCTCGTCCCACTTCTTCGAGAACTTGGCGTACTGCTCGTCGGTCATGTTGTGCGGGCGGATCTTGCCGTCCGGGTCGCGGAACTCGCCGAGGCCGTCCGGCTTCTTCGCGCCCGGCGGGAGCTTGCCCGCGTCGCCGCCGCCCGCCGGGTTGTCCGGAGACTTCGGGCCGCCCGTCTTGCCGCACGGGCTCTGCACCAGGCCGAGCGGGTCGCCCTGCAGGTGCGGCTGCTCGACGTAGCCCACCGGGTCTGGCGCCGCGGCCAGGCCGAGCGGGTCCTGGCTCAGGTAGCGGCCGGTCCGCGGGTCGTAGTAGCGGTAGACGTTGTAGTGCAGCCCGGTCTCGGCGTCGCGGTACTGGCCCGGGAAGGCCAGCGGCATCGGCGCGCTGCCGGACGTCGACGGCAGCAGCTCGCCCCAGAAGCTCCTCCGCGCCTGCCACTCGACGCCGCCGTCCGGGGCGAGGAGCTCGGTCGGCGTGCCGGCCGGGGACGTCACCACCGTGTGGAACCGCACTTCCGCACCGCGCTGCTCGACCTGCACCACCGGCCGGCCGTCGTCGGGATGACGCTCCCAGGTGAGCACGCGCGACGAGCCGTCGTCGGACACCTCGATCTCCTCGACGAGCTCACCGCCGCTCCAGACGAACCACGTCTCCGCCGTCTGCCGCGGCGCGCCGTCGTCGCCGAGGATCCAGCGGCGCTTGGCGAACCGGCGGCCGAGCGGGTCGTAGAGGTAGGTCCAGAACGACTCGTCGGGGCCGATCGCGGCGACCAGCCGGTCCAGCTCGTCCCAGACGAAGCGCCACCCCGCGGTCCCGATCACCCGGCCCTGCGGGTCGTGGCCGTACCGCGTCCCGGACGGCGGCACCAGCCGCCCCGCCGGGTCGTAGGCGAAGCGTTCGACGCCTTCGGGCGCGTGCACCTCCGCGACGCGGCCGGCGGCGTCGAACCCGAACCGGACCGGCCGCGTGTCGTCGATCGCGGCGAGCCGGCCGTCCGGTGTGTAGGTGTAGGCGCGCCGGCCCACGCCGGCGATCGTCTGCTCCCCGAGCCGGTCGGAAGTGTCGAAGACCTGGCGCAGGACGACGGTGCCGTCGACCGACCGGGCGGTCTCGCGACCGGCTTCGTCGTACTCGAACGCGATCTCGTGGCCCCCGACGCGCAGCGACACCGGGCGGTCGCCGTCGTACCGCCACTCACTGTCCACGCCGGACAGAGTGGTGCGGTGGACGCCCGCGGCGTCGTAGGTCCAGCGCACGCCGACGCCGTTGACGGTCTCCTCGCGCACCCGCCCGCGTTCGTCGCGCACGATCTGCAGGACCGATTCGTTGTTGATCGCGTACTCGAGCTGCCCGAGCGCGTCGTAGGCGTACCCGGTGACCCCGGTCGCCGTCCGCCGCTCGACGACGTTGCCGAGCACGTCGTAGGCGTACTCGGTGACTTCACCGGCGCCGTTCGTCATCCGCCGCAGCTGCCCGGCCTCGTCGTAGGCGTAGGTCAGCCGGCGCCCGTCGAAGTCGGTCTCCTCGACCAGCCGGCCGGCCGGGTCGTAGGTGTAGCGCCAGGTCTGGCCGCGCGGGTTGGTCACGGCGGTCAGCCGCAGCTCGGCGTCGTAGCCGTACGCCGTGCGCGCGCCGGCCGCGTCGAACTCCTCGATCGGGAGGCCGAACGGGCCGTACGTGCGCCGGGTCGTCCGCCCGGCCGCGTCGCGGTGCTCGACGACGCGGCCTTCGCCGTCGTGGCGCCAGCTTTCGCGCTCGCCGCCGGGGCCGATCCGCCAGGCGCGCTGCCCTTCCGCCGTCCAGCCCAGCTTCGCCGCGCCGCCGGACGCGGTGTGCACCAGCCGCGGCCGCCCGAACGGGTCGCGGTCGCCGGGCCGCACCGCCGCGGTGAGCACCGGCTCGTCGCCGAAGACGTCCGTGCCGTCGACGCGCAACCGGGTCGAGACGCCCGGGAGCGCGGCGTACGGATCGGCCGCCGGGGCCACCGCCCGCGCGTCACCGGCCCGCAGTTCCATCTCGCCTGCCCCGGCCGGGCTCAGCCGCACCTCGGACCCGTCCGGCCGCGTCACCGTCGTCAGGACGCCGTTTTCGTAGCCGTAGAAGGTGATCCGGCCCAGTTCGTCGGTCTGCGAGAGCAGGTCGTCGTAGCGGGTCCACGAGTACCGGCGTGTGTGCCCGAGCGGGTCGGTCCGCTCGACGAGCTGGCCGGCCTCGTTCATCCGGTAGACCCAGTTGTGGCCGAGCGCGTCGGTGTGCCGGGTGGTCCGGGTCCCGGTGTCGTAGGCGAACGCGCCGTTGAGGTAGCGCTCGGCGCCGACGCTGCGGACGCAGCGGCCTTCGGCGTCGTAGACGTAGCGGTACCAGGTGCCGGTGCGGTCCTGCCAGCCGACGATCCGGTCGTCGACGTCGTAGTCGAGGTTCACCGGGCGGCCGGTGAAGCCGGCGATCTGGGTCAGCTGGCCGAGCCGGTTGTAGCCGTACCGCACGACCGGCGCGCCGCCGGGCACGCCGAGCGCGATGATCCGGCCCGCGCCGGCGTTGATCCCGATCTCGGTGCCGTCGTCGCGGCGCAGCAGGCTGGGGGCGCCGCTCTCGTCGTGTTCGATCGTGGTGCGGGAGCCGCCCTGCTCGATGCCGGTCAGCGGCAGCACGCGGCCGCCGCCGTCCGCGAACACCAGGTCGCGCGGGCCGGCCGACAGCCGGTAGCCCCCGCCGGTCCGGCGCAGCGGGTGGCGCGGGCCTTCGATCGGCAGCACGGGCCGGTCGCCGTCCGGCCGCGGGTACACCAGGACCATGCCGTCCTCGGCGAAGAACCGCAGGTGGTCGCGATCGGCTTCCAGTCGCTGGTCCAACGTGGACGCCCAGGAGCGGCCGAACCACCGGCCGCCGCGGTAGGCCGACAGGTGCGTGCGGGACAGCTCCAGGTCCCCCGCGTCACCCGGCAGCGTCAGGTCGACCTGCTTCAGCACGACCTCGCCGGTGGCGACGTCCACCGGGTCGGAGACGCAGACCTTTTTGTCGTCGGGCACCGCGCGGTCCCGCGGGCCGTCGCCCTTGGGGTCGCCCTTCGGCTTGCCGCCGCCGTCGGCCCCGCCCTTCGGGGTGCCCCCGGGCGGGCCGTCCTTCGGCGGCGGCGGTGTGTCGGCCGGCGGGTCGCTCTTCGGGGGCGGGTCCGTCTTGGGTGGGGCATCGGTCTTGGGTGGCGGGTCGCCTTTGGCGCCCGAGGGCGAGGTGCCGTCGCCCTTCGCGCCCGAGGTCGTGGTGCCGTCGCCGTCACCCTTGCCCTTGGGCCCGCCGATGTCCTTCGGTCCGCTCTTGATGTCGGTGTGCTTGGGCGGTGGCGCGGTTTTGCCCGGCTTGATCTTCCGCAGCGCTTTCGC
>NZ_JBSFNC010000239.1:0-9462 GCF_053586895.1 Amycolatopsis sp. NPDC003731
CGGGTTGAGCGCGGTGAACAGCGGCTTGAAGCCGTTGAACAGCTCGGTCAGGTCCAGCGCCGGCGTGGTGCGGTCCAGCGGGACACGACTTTGGCGGAAGCCCGGCTCCAAGGCGGCGGCCGTCCGGCGTCACCCACAAGGTGGTTTCGTTCGCCGCCGAACCGAACACCTCGCCCGCCGCCTCGGCCAGGTGATCTTCGGAACCGGCCGCGGCGAGCGTGCCAGAGCTGCGTTACCTTCGCGGTCTGGTGCGTCGGGGGAAGGCGGCAGATGACGATCGACCAGGCGGGTGGGCCGGTGCGCAAACCGGGCCGGCGGGCGCACCGGCCCGATCCGGACGGCGGGCCGGTCGCGGGGTTCGCGCACGCGCTGCTGGTGCTCAAGGAGACCGCGGGCGATCCGTCCTACGACCGGATGCGCACCGAATTCGGGGCGGTGGCGTCCAAATCCGCGCTGGCCGCTGCCGCGCGGGGGCTGCAGCTGCCCAGCTGGGAAACCACCTGGGAATTCGTGCGGCCCCTGGCCGTCACCGTGCTGGGCGGGGACGAAGACGCGACGCGCCGGGAGTGGCGGGCCCGGTGGACCGCCGCCAGGCAGGGCGGAACCGAGCCGGACAGCCGGCCCGGACGGCACGGGTGGCTGCTGGTCGCGGCGGTGGTGGCCGTGGTCGCCGCCGGGGTCGTGGCCGCCGTGAGCTGGCCTCGGTCCCACGGCGGCGGGGAACCTTCGCTGCCGATCGAAGGCGACGCCTCCAGCCTGGTCGCCGACGTCACCTACCCCGACGGCAGCCGGGTCGCGGTGAACGAGCGGTTCGTCAAGACCTGGCGGCTGCGCAACGCCGGCACGGTCGGGTGGCACGGCCGGTTCCTGCAGCGCCTGCCCCCGCTCGACGGCCTGGACGTCTGCCACACCGATCCACGCGTGCCGCTGCCCGACGCCGAGCCCGGCGCGGAAGTGACGGTCAGCGTGCCGGTCCAGGCCCGCGGCACGCCGGGCCCGTGCCAGGTGTACTGGAAAATGGTCGACTCCGGCGGGCGGCTCTACCTGCCGCAGTCCAGCGGCATCTACTTCCAGGTCGAAGCCGGCTGAGCCCGGCGGGCGGGCTCAGCCGGACGAGACCTCAGATGAAGTAGTCGACGTTGGCGATGAGGCTCGTGCCCATCCCCTTCACCCGGACCTCGAGGTTCGACGCGGTGTTGGCCGGCCACTTGACCGTCCCGACCCCCGACTTCCCGCAGCCGATGCCCTGCCAGGCGTCGGGGTGGGCCGCCTTGCCCATCCGGGCCTCCACGCACGCGGCCTGGTTGGTGCCCGACTGCGTGTTCCACTCGACCCGCAGCTTCCCGCGCCAGCCGCTCGCCGGGCTGGTGTAGGAACAGTGCTTGGACACCGGGCCCCACTTGGCCACCGCGCCGGTGGCCGTGCCGGAGCACAGGGCGGACGTGCTGAGCGTGCCGGCTCCGGCCGGCGCGGCCGTCAGGGCCGCCAGCGCGGCGGCCGCCCCGACGACGGCGGCCACGCGGCCGCGGGCCGGCTTGCTGCTCGAGGTGTGCATGGGAATGTCCGTTTCCTTTCTCGACGACCGGCGGTCTCCACCGGTGCCGCCGAGACTCGCAGCGCGCCGGGAACCGGGACAAGAAGTCCCATGTCCAGGCATTGTCCGCGCACATCAGGACAACGTTCGTGTTCGCGGGCGGCTTCGTGGGTAGTCCTTTCTCGGACGATCACCGAGCCTGCGGAAGGGGGCTTTCGTGCCGCAATGGGTGGCGGCGGGGTGCTGGGGCCTCGTCGGCGGGATCGCGCTCGTGCTCGGCGCCGCGGTGGCCTGGTGGGTGCGGGTTCCGCGGCGGGTGGTGGCCGGGATCATGGCCTTCGGGGCCGGGGTGCTCATCTCCGCGCTGGCCTTCGACCTCGTCGACGAGGCCCAGCGGTCCGGCGGGCTCTGGCCGACCGCGGGCGGGTTCCTCGGCGGCGCCGCGGTGTACGTCCTGATCAACGTCCTGCTGGCCCGGCGGGGTGCCCGGCACCGCAAGCGGTCCGGCGACCAGCAACCGTCCGAACAGGACACCGCGGGCAGCGGGGCCGCGATCGCCGTCGGTGCCCTGCTCGACGGCGTTCCCGAATCCGTCGTGCTCGGCGTGTCCCTGCTCGGGGGCGGGGGTGTCGGGATCACCGTGCTGGCCGCCGTGTTCATCTCGAACGTCCCCGAAGGGCTGTCCAGCGCCGCCGGCATGAAGGCCGCCGGCCGCAGTGCCCGGTACGTCTTCGGCGTCTGGGCCGGCATCGCGGTCGCCAGCGGGATCGCGGCCCTCCTCGGCAACCTGCTGTTGCGGACCGCGTCCCCGGCGACGGTCGCCGCCATCACGGCGGTGGCCGCGGGGGCGATCCTCGCGATGATCGCCGACACGATGATCCCGGAGGCCTTCGAACGCACCGAGCTCTACACCGGCCTGCTCGCCACCATCGGCTTCCTGACCGCCTTCGTCATCGAGCACGCCGGCTGACGACGACCGCGACCACGACACCGGCTGCGGTGAACACCGCCGTGGCCACCGGGCTCAGGTACTTCGACAGGCTCGGCGCGCTGCTCGGCCCGGCCAGCCACAGCGTCAGCGCGGTGGCGTAGACCGCGGCGAGCCCGGCGGCCCACCAGCGGTGTGCCCGCCGGCGCAGCGAACCGATCAGTACGACGGCGATCGGCACGCCGGACAGCAGGGCGAACTGGCCGGCCACCATGACCGGGACGGCCCAGGCCGCGACGAGCACGGCCTTCGAGGTGCGGGGCGGAGCGGCGACAGTCATCGGGTTCCCTTTCCGTGGGCTTCGGCGGTGGTCTTGAGGTCGGCGAGCCAGGCGTCGAGGCCAGGCGCCAGGTAGCGGAGGGCGGTGGCGGGGTCGGCTTCGATCTGCGCGCCCGTCCAGCTCTCCTCGGTGCGGACGAGCACGCCGCCCCGCACCGGGGTGAACGTCCAGACGTGCACGCCACGGTCGATGCGCAGCCCGTCGCCGATCGCCGGCCCGGTCCAGCGGACGCACCGGCCCGGCTGCACCTGCCCGACCGTCGAGGTGATGACCAGGGTGGTCGCCGGGGTCGTCGGCGTTGGCGGTGCGGGCGTGGTCCAGCGGAACCGCGAACCGGGCCGCAGCGGACCGGTGTCCAGCTTCTTCGCGCTGGTGACGGCCGATTGCCACGCGGGCCAGCGCGCCACGTCGGTGTGCAGCTTCCAGACCGCGGCGGCCGGCGCCTCGACGAACGTTTCGGTCCGGTGGTGCAGCTGCGCGGCCGGGTCGATGCCGGCGCCCCGGCAGCGCAGAGCCGGGGTGGCCTCGGCGACGGCGGCGGGGCCGGTGAGCCCCGCGGTGACCGCGAGCGCGAGCAGTGCCGAACGGATCATGATTCCCTCCAGTGCATTAGTAGCTATCGTGATGGTTAGAAGCTATAACCAACATCGCGTGAGTGTCAATAGGAAAAGTGATAGCCTCTAACGGTGATGAGCGAGAGCCCGCGAGAGCGTTATCGAGCCCAGGTGCGCGAGGAGATCAAGCGCCACGCGTGGGAGCAGATCGCCGCGGCCGGCGTGCCCGCGCTGTCGCTCAACGCGATCGCCAAGCAGGTCGGCATGAGCGGCCCGGCGCTGTACCGGTATTTCGCGAGCCGTGACGAGCTGATCACCGCGCTCATCCGCGACGCCTACCGCAGCCTCGCCGACACCGTCCGCGCGGCCCGCGACGCCGGGGCGGGCGTGTCCGGGCTGGCGGCCACCATCGGCGAATGGGCGCGCAGCGATCCCCAGCGCTACTTCCTCATCTACGGCACGCCCGTGCCCGGCTACCACGCGCCCGGGGATACGACCGCGATCTCGTTCGAGGTCATGGCCGTGCTGATCGAAGCCTGTGCCGAAGAGGCGGGCGACGAGCCGCCGACACGCTTCGACACCCACCTCGAGACCCACCGCGCGTGGGCGGGTGGCCACCCGGCGCCACCCGCGGTCCTGCACCGCGCGCTGTCCTTCTGGACGCGCCTGCACGGCGTGCTCTCCCTCGAGCTGGCCGGCCACTTCGCCGGCATGGAATTCGACCCGGAGCTGCTGATCACCGAGGAACTGGCCGCGCTGGAGCGGCCGTGATCACCCGGTCTGTTCGCGGATCCAGTCCGCCACGACGTCGACCCGGGCGATCGTCTCCGGCCCGGGCTGCGGGCACGGCGGCCCGGTGTTGACGATCGCCACCAGGGTCGCGGTGGCGTCGTCGTCGGAGACGAAGAACGGACCGCCCGAGTCCTCGGGGCACGGGCCGTTTTCGACCGTGCGCTTGCCGACCGGCTGGGCCTCCAGGGTCGCCTGGCCGATGCCCGACACCGTGAAGCGGCCGCGCTTGAGGTGGTCGGACGGGCCGAGCACGGTCGCCGAGAGCGAACCCCAGCCGGCGAACTGGAGCTGCTTCCCGACCGACGGCCGGGTCGTGGCCAGCCGCACCGGGGTGATGTCCTCGATCGGGCTGCCGAGCTTGGCCACCGCGAGGTCGTTGACCGGCGACTGCCGGACGTCGACGACCTCGCTCGTGTAGCCGCCGGGGTCGCTGTCCTTCAACCGCCCGACGGTGACCTTCATCGTGTACGGCGGCCGCCCGCCGATCCGGGTGTCCTTCAGGTCGTGGAAGCAGTGCCCGGCGGTGACGATCCACTGCGGCGCCACCAGCGACCCGCTGCAGGCGCCGCTGCGCACACCACCACCCGGGACGGGGATGTCGTCGGAGGTCAGCTTCGCGTTGAACGGCAGGACCGGGTTCGGTGCGGGCCGGGTGGACGTGGCCACCGGTGCCGGTGCCGGGGCCGGGGCGGCCGTGTCGGGCAGGCTGTGCCCACCGGCCGCGGCGGCCAGGACGGGGCCCGCGACCGGCAATCCGGTCGCGGCGTGGGCGAACGCGAGGCCGGCGCCCGCCAGCACCGCGACCGCCACCGCTCGTGCCCGGAACTGCCGTCGTCGATCCGAAGAGGTCCTCACACTCTTGATGCACGGGTGGGAGCCCGGAATGGTTGCGAGAACCGGACGGCACTGGCATCCGCGCCGGTCAGCCGCGTCGTCGGCGGGCGGGTTTCGGCGCCGCGATCGCCGGCCACAGCACGGAGACGACCGCTTCGGGGATTTCGTCCCGGCTCTCGCCCCGGTAGAAGGCGGCGAAGTAGCTGCCGAAGCAGAGGGTCGCGATGGTGTGCTTGTCGATGCCGCTTCGGACCGCGCCGCTGTCCTGCAACTGGGAAAGCACGTTCTCGACGAGGGTGACCCGCGGTTCGACGGCGTGCTCCCGGAGGATCCCGAGCAGCTCGGGGGTGCGGATCGCTTCGCCGGCGAAGTTGCCCATGAGGACCATGGCGTCCGGGTTGAAGTATGCGGGATCGAGCCGCCGGACGGCTTCGGTGAACGCTTCCCGCGGTTCCAGCGCGGTCAGGTCGACGGTGTAGGAGTCGCGCTGCTTGCGGAAGCCGTAGTCGAGCGCGTCGACGACGAGCTCGAACTTGGTCCGCCACCGCCGGTACAGCGTCGGGCGGCTGACTTTCGCGTCGGCCGCGATGTCGCCGATCGTCATGAGGGAATAGCCGTCGCGGACGAGACGCTCGCGCGTGGCCAGGATGATCGCCTCGTCGAGCGCGGCGTCGCGGGGCCGTCCGCCGGGTCTGGGAGTGGCTTCCGGATCTGCTTGGGCCATGCGGAAAGCCTAGTCGATCCGTTACGGAACGTGGCCGTAACGGATCGACCGGGGCAAGCCGTCAGGGGCGCTGCCCCACTTCGTCGACGTAGGTCTTCACCGTCACCGCGCTGTCGGTCGTGCCCAGGAACTGGTACGTGGCGGCGTCGAAGACCAGCACGATCGGCTGCGCCTTGGGGCTTCCGGGCGGCAACGGGAACGCGATCCCGACACCCGGGCGGCCGGCGCCGTCGGTGACGTGGTCCAGGGCGGTCAGGCCTGGCACCTTCGCCGCTGCCTGGAACAGCGCCGCGTAGGACGCCGGCTGGAGGACCTGCTCGTGGGCGAGGTTGTACACGTCCTTGCCGATGTATTCGGCGTTGCCCTTGCGGTCGGCCTCGTACTGGTAGAGGTAGGCGAGCATCGCGTCGGCCGTCGTCGGCAGGTCCGTCCGGTAGACCGTCTTGGGCGTGCAGTCCTCGAGCATCCCTTCCTTGCGCGGGTCGTTCGTGCCGTACATCGGCGCCTTGCCGTTGCGGCAGCCCCCTTCCTTGATGCTGCCGATCAGGCTGTCGCGGGTCCCGTCGATCGAGAACCAGACCTCGCGGATGTGGTGGTCGGGCTGTTCCGTCTTCACGTACAGGAACTGGTCGGGGCGCGGTGGCTTGCCCGGTTCCTTCAAGGCCGTGCTCGCCGCCTCGGTCAGCACCTTGACCGGGTCGGCGTGCGCGACGCCGACCCCGACCCCGACCCCGACCTGGTCGGCGGGGGCCAGCGCGACGACGGCGGTGATCGCCGCGGCCAGGCCGACCGAGGCGCCGGCGAGCCAGAACCAGCGGCGCGGCCGGTGCCGCCGCTCACCGCGTGCGGCTTCCAGGAGCCGCTCGCGGGCCGGCGTGAGCTGCTCCGCCGGCGCGAAGCCGACGGTTTCCGCGCGGCTGCGGATCAGGTCCAGTTCATCCATGACCCGAGGTCTCCTTCACGAGGTCGAGGGCGCCGAGCTCGGCGCGGACGCGGGCGCGAGCCCGGTTGAGCCGGGATTTGACGGTGCCGACGGGAATGCCGAGCGCTTCGGCGACTTCCTGGTAGGCCAGGCCTTCCGCGGCGACGAGCAGCAGGACGTCCCGTTCGCGGGGCCGCAGGGCGGCCAGGGCCCGGTCGAGCCGCGTGCCGAGGGCCTGGGCGCTGACCTGGTCGGCGACCCGGTCGGCGTGCCCTTCTTCGGCGGCGGGCGGGCCGACGGCCAGCCGGAGCTTCAGCTCGCGCACTTCCGCCCGCCGCTGCCGCGAGACGAGGTTCGTGGCGATGCCGTAGAGCCACGGCCGCGCGTCGGGCCGGTCCGGGTCGAACTTCGCCCGCTTGTCGAAGGCGATCAGGAACGTGTCCGCCAGGACGTCGTCGGCGGTCGTCGGCCCGAGGCGCCGCACCAGGTAGCGGTGGATGTGCCGCGAGTGGCGGTCGAAGATGACGGCGAAGAGGCTCGGCTCGTGCCGCGACCGCGCGATCACGCTCGCGTCGTCGTCGGAATCGGGGTCGTCCGGGGTCATCGCCCGCCTTTCGGTCCAGCCAGTGTCATCGGCTGTTCTCAGGCGGCGCGGGGCGGGTTCCGAAATCGACGGGGGAAGTGACTCAGGTCACTCAGCGGCAGTCGGTGGCCGGGTCGCCGGTCGCGAGCATGCGGCGGTTCGCCTCGCCGAGGCCGTCGGCCAGCGCGTGCAGCTGGTCCGGGGTGAGGACGTCGATCAGCAGCTCGCGGACCAGTGCGACGTGCCCGGGCGCGGCCTGCTCCAGCAGGGCCATGCCGTCGTCGGTGAGCACGGCGTAGACCGCGCGGGGATCGCTTTCGCACGCGCGGCGGCGCACCAGGCCGGCCCGTTCCAGCTGGCCGATCTGGTAGGTGAGCCCGCTCTTGGAGTTCGACACCGCGCAGGCGAGCTCGGCCATCCGCAGTTCGCGGTCCGGGGCTCCGCTGAGCCGCGCGAGGATCACGTACTGGAGGTGCGAGATCCCGGAATCCTGCTTGAGCTGCTGGTCCAGCCGCCGGTTGAGCAGCTCGTAGGTGCCGAGGAACGCGTTCCAGGCGCGCTTCTCCTCGGCGTTCAGCCACCGTGGACGACCCATGTCACAACGGTACCTGTTGTTCAAATTCGAACTCAAGGGGTACGGTGCGATCAAGGTTCAAATTTGAACGGAGTCGCCATGATCCCCGCCGCCACCGTCCGCACCCGGGTGCGGGTCCCGCTGCGCTTCGCCGACGGCTTCTCGGCCACGGCCGAAGTCGTCACCTTCGACGGCTTGGCCGACGGTGCCGAGCACCTCGCCCTGGTGTTCGGCGACCCGGCCCGGCCGCTGGTGCGGATGCACTCCGAGTGCCTGACCGGCGACGTCTTCGGTTCGGCCCGCTGCGACTGCGGGCCGCAGCTGCGCGAGGCGGTGGAACGGATCGACGGCGCCGGCGGCGTCCTGCTCTACCTGCGTCAGGAGGGCCGGGGCATCGGCCTGTACGCCAAGCTGGACGCCTACGCCCTGCAGGACGCGGGCCTCGACACCTACCAGGCGAACACCGCGCTGGGCCTGCCCGAGGACGCCCGCGACTACACCGCCGCGGCCCAGATGCTCGCCGCGCTCGGCATCGCCGAGGTGGACCTGCTGACGAACAACCCGGACAAGGTCCGGCAGCTGCGCGACCGCGGCATCACGGTCGCCGGGACGGTGCCCACCGGCGTCCACGCGACCCCGGACAACCTGCGGTACCTCGACGCCAAGGTCCGGCACACCCAGCACACCCTGGCCCTGCCCGAGCTGGCCGGCTGACGGCGTTTCCGCTGGTAGGGTTCTGTTGTGTCGGAGGTTCCGGGGACCCGCGTGCGGTTCGGCCGCCGCTGGTCCTCGCTTGCCTTAAGGCTGCTGGACAACGTCGTCGAAGCGGAGCTCGACCTGCCGCCGGTGGACGAGCAGGTCCTGGTCCTGGTCAGCGCGGGGACCAAGACGATCGAGTCGCGCCACGGCAGCCGCTGGCGCAGCGCGGAGTACGGACCGGGCTCGATCGGCCTGACCGCACCCGGCCACGCGACCCGGCTCCGCTGGCGCGGCGACGGCCGCACGCTGACCACGCACGTCCACCTGCCGGCCGCGCTGATCGACCGCACCGCCCTCGAGCTCTGGGGCCGCAACGCGGACCACCTCGGCCGCCCGGACGCCCTGGCGGTCCGGGACCCGGTGCTGGCGTCGGTGGCGGGAGCCCTGGGCGCGGCGGCCCGCGCCGGCGCGGACGAGCTGTACGCGGAATCGGCGGCCACGTTCCTGGCGGTCCACCTGCTGACCCACCACGCGGCGGCGCCCCCGCCCCGCGAGCCCGGCCGCGACGAGCAGCGCACCCGCCGCGCGGTGAAGTTCATCCGGGACCACCACCACCTCCCGCTGTCCCTGGCCGACATGGCGGCCGCGGCGGACCTGAGCCCGTTCCACTTCCTGCGCGTGTTCAAGACGGCGACCGGCCAGACGCCGTACCGCTACCTGACCCGGATCCGGGTCGAACGGGCCTGCCGCCACCTGGAGCGCGGCGAGCTGTCGGTGACGGAGATCGCGCAGGCGTGCGGCTTCGCGACGCCGTCGCGGTTCGCTTCGGCGTTCCGGGCCCAGATCGGGCTTTCGCCCTCGGCGTACCGGGCCGCGGTGCGGGGCTAGCTGTGATGTCCAGGGACGTTGTCCCGAGTCGAGGTGACCAGGAGCGGCCTGTCGTGCTGACAGGTGAAGGCCTCCGGTTGTGAAGTGGAG
>NZ_JBSFNC010000240.1:0-9432 GCF_053586895.1 Amycolatopsis sp. NPDC003731
CGCCCCGCGGCGTGCCGCGAATGACTCATTCGGGACACCAGAGGTCCCGAATGAGTCATTCGCGACGTCACCGCGGTGGGGCGTCGGCGCTCACGGCACCGGCGCGAAGCCCACCGGGCGGGCGGTGAACGTGCCACGGCCCTGCGTGCGGCTGCGCAGCCGGGTCGCGTAGCCGAACAGCTCCGCCACCGGCACCGTCGCCGTCACCACCGCCGTCCCCTGCCGGACCGCCGAACCGGCCACCCGGCCCCGGCGGGCCGCCAGGTCGCCGAGCACGCCACCGACGGCGTCGGGCGGAACCGTCACCGCCACCTCGGCCACCGGCTCGAGCAGCCGCAGCTCCGACGACCGCAGCGCTTCCCGCAGCCCGAGGCGGCCCGCCGTGCGGAACGCCAGGTCCGACGAGTCCTTCGGGTGCGTCGCCCCGTCGGTCAGCGTCACGCGCAGGCCCCTCACCGGGTGCCCGCCCAGCGGTCCCTCGGCCAGCGCTTCCCGGCAGCCGGCCTCGACCGCGCGGACGTACTCCCGCGGCACCCGGCCGCCGACGACCGCCGAAGCGAACTCGAAGCCCTCGGCCGCCGGGGCGACGTCGAGGACCACGTGGGCGAACTGGCCCGCCCCGCCGTCCTGCTTGACGTGGCGGTAGACCAGCCCGGTCACCCCGCTGACCACCGTCTCGCGGTAGGCCACCGAAGGACGCCCCACCGCGACCTCGAGGCCGCGGTCCCGCCGCAGCTTCTCCACCGACACCTCCAGGTGCAGCTCGCCCAGCCCGGACAGCACCGTCTGGCCGGTCTCCGGATCGACCCGCACGACCAGCGACGGGTCCTCCTCGGCCAGCCAGGCCAGCCCCGCCGTGAGCCGGTCGCCGTCGCGCCGGGCCTCGACCGCCACCGAGACCACCGGGTCCGCCGTCGCCGGCGGCTCCAGCAGCACCGGAGCGCCGGGCGCGCAGAGGGTGGCGCCGACGCGCGCCGCCTTCGGCCCGGCGACCGCGACGATGTCACCGGCCACCGCACTGTCCACTTCGGAATACCGGTCGGCCTGCACGCGCAGCACGCGCGCGATGCGCTCGGTGCGTTCGGCGTCCGTCACCCGATCTCCCTTCCGCAGCGTTCCCGAGTACACCCGCAGGTACGTCAGCCGTCCCGTGGTCGTCGAGACGACCTTGAACACCAGTGCGGCCAGGGGCGCCGCCGGGTCGGCGGGCCGGTCGGGCCGCACCGGCGGGACGTCGGCCGGCGACGGCAGGTACGCGACGACGGCGTCGAGCAGAGGCTCGATCCCGCGATCGCGGTAGGCCGCGCCGCACAGCACGACGAGCCCGTCGCCGCTGAGGGTCAGCTCCCGCAGCGCCTTCTCCAGGGTCTCCGCCGAGATCCGGCCGGTGGCGCAGAACTCGTCGAGGGCCACCGGGTGCAGTTCGGCGACGGCCTCCTCCAGCTCCCGGCGACGGCGGTGGGCCTCGGCGACGAGCTCGGCCGCCACGTCGTGCGGGCGCAGCAGGTCGACGACGCCGGTGAAGCCGTCCTCCCGGCCGATCGGCAGCTACACGACCAGCGGTGCCGGGTGCAGCCGCGCCCGGATGGACGCGACGGCGGTGTCGAGGTCGGCGCCCGCGCGGTCGAGTTTGTTGACGAACGCGATCCGCGGCACGCCGTACCGATCGGCTTGGCGCCACACGGTTTCGCTCTGCGGCTCGACCCCGGCGACGGCGTCGAACACGGCGACGGCGCCGTCGAGCACCCGCAGGGAGCGCTCGACCTCGGCGGTGAAGTCGACGTGGCCGGGCGTGTCGATCAGGGTGAGCCGGTGGCCGTCCCACGTGCAGCTGACGGCCGCGGCGAAGATGGTGATGCCGCGATCGCGTTCCTGCGGGTCGAAGTCGGTGACGGTGGTGCCGTCGTGGACCTCGCCGGTCTTGTGGGTGGCGCCGGTGCGGTGCAGGATCCGCTCGGTGATGGTGGTCTTGCCCGCGTCGACGTGGGCGAGGATGCCGAGGTTGCGGAGGTTGCGCACAGTGGTGTCCTTTGTGGACGAAGTGACCAGGGCGGCGCGATTCCCCGCGACGGTCGTCAGGAACGCGTCACGGAGTCCGGTGCAGGCCGCGCGGCAGGCACCGGGGACGCGAAGACACCAGGATCACCTCGGACCGCGACCGGGCAGCGACGGCGACGCGACAACGCACGGCCGGCTCCCTTCGATCGACGCGGCAGGCGAGTTCCCGCGAAGGGTAACGACCCCCCGCCCGCCGGCCAACGCAATTTCCGCGTGTCTGAAGGGTCGACACGCGTGATCAGGGAGCCGACACGCGTGATCAGGAGGTCGACACGCCGGCCGGCCGCGGGTTCCGCCGTGTCGACCCTTCAATCACGCGTGTCGACCCTTCAATCACGTGTGTCGGCTCTCTGATCACGGTGTCAGGGGGCGGGTGGGGCGACTACGCGGAGCTGGAGCATGGCCGCGAACCTGGCCTGCGGGTCCGTCAGGTCGAAGCCGCCGACCTCGGCGAGGCGGCGGAGGCGGTAGCGGAAGGTGTTCGGGTGGACGTGGACCGCCGCGGAGGCGGCGATGACGTCGCCGAAGGCGTCCAGCCAGGCTCGGAGCGTCTCCAAGAGGTGGGCGTGGTGCTGGGCGTCGTAGTCGAGCAGGCGGGCGACGACGCCGGTCGGGCGGTCGCCGCGGGCGGCGACCAGGTCCTGCAGCTCCAGCAGGAGGGCCTCGACGTGCACGTCGGCCAGCAGGGCGACCCGGCGCCCGGCGCCGCTGCCCGAGCGCAGCACCCGCAACGCCCGGTCCGCGCTGCCGCGGGCTTCCGGCAGCTCGGCCGCGCTGCGGGCCACCGGGCCGATGCCGACCACGGCGCGGGCCCGGTCGCCGACCCGGTCGAGGAAATCGGTGGCGATCCGCAGGGCGCGCTGCTCGGCGTCGGTGTCGCGGGTCACCGGCACCAGCCCGTAGGCCGTGTCGCCGACGAGCGCGGCGGCGCACCGCGGGTGGACCGCGCTCAGGTGCATCGCCAGCCCGTCGCTGAGGCGCTGCCGGTCGGCGGCGAGCTCGGCGTCGGCGGCTCCGGTCCCGAGCACGGCGAGCGCCAGCACGACGACGGGCTGGTCGGCCAGGCCCAGCCGGCTCAGCGCCTCGCGCGCGCCGGTCCCCCCTTCGAGGGCGGTGCTCAGCAGGTCCGCCCGCAGCCGCCGTTCGACGTCGGCCCCGGCCCGGATGCGCAGCAGGTGCAGGGCCACCAGGCGGGCCGCGTCGCGCAGGGCCTGCGCGCGGTCGGGCGTCAGCGGGGCGCTCACCGCGGCCCAGATCGAGCCGAGGATCTCGTCGCCCGCCCGGACCGCGACGGCGACGCGCGGGATCATGAACCCCTCCGGGCTTTCCGGCGGGCGGTCGACGTAGACCGGCTGCTCGCTGCGGTAGAGCTCGCGGAACACCCCGCGCTCGGCCAGCATCCGCGCGAACCGCTCGGGTACCTGCCGCCCCAAGATGGTCTCGACGCGCGAGGGGTCGGCTTCGTCCTGCCGTCCGGAGAAGGCGAGCACGCGGGAACGCCGGTCCTCGATGGTGACGGGCGCGTCGATCAGCGCGGCGATCGCGTTGGCCACGGCGAACAGGTCGCCGGACGGCAGCCCGGCCAGGGTCTCGCGCTGCGCGTCCCCGACGTCGCCCTCGGCCAGCAGCGACCGCAGCATCGCGGCGAGCTGGGCCCAGGACGCACCCCGGGCGAGGCTCAGCAGGGCGACGCCGGTCTCGTCGACGGCGGCGGTGATCGCCGGGGTCACCTTGACCGGCGCGCGCAGCACGAGCCCGGCCGCGTCGTGGCGGGCCAGCATCCGCAGCTGCCGCACGACCTCGTCCGGGTCGGCGAGGCCGACGCCCAGCACGAGGGCGTGCTGCGGCAGCGCGGGCTCGTCGAGCGGATCGTGGATGGCGACGCCGCCGATGCCGCCCGGTCGCTCACCGTCGCCGAGGACGAGGTCCAGGAGTGTGCCGCCCAGGTCGTCGAGGACGCGGCCGAGGCCGGCGTGCGGGCGCAGGTTCATGGAGACGAGCACCTCCCGAAGCTAGGCGCGACGCCGCCAGCGTAGTTCGTCGCGGCGGACGAATTCAGTATCTGCTTTGGTCGTCTCCGACGAACTCCTCCGACTAAGGGATGATCCGGAAGGAGGCGTCGCCGAGCCCGCGGAGGAACAGGCGCCGCGAGCCGGGCGCGAAGTCCGGCTCGTGTTCGTGCGCGCTGTGCCGCCGGCGGCGCGGGGTTCCCCGGAATGCCAGCGGATCAGGGCGTGCAGCGGGGATTCGTCCGGGTCGAGCGGGAACCGCCCGCCGCCGGGGACGATCCGGGTGTCGCTGCCGGGTTCGATGACGACGAGGGTGCGCCCGGCCGGCCGCGGGACGGCACCGAGGCTGTGCCGCGCCCCCGGCGGCGAGGGCGGGTTCCCAGCGCCGGCTGTCCACGCCCTGCCAGGCCGCGGCGAACCGCAGCGGCCCCAGGCCGGAGGCGCGGACTTCGGATGAAGCTGCGCGAGCCGTTGCGCGGGTGGGGGCCGGTGCCGGCGAGGAGATCCAGAGAGCCGGCGAGCGGCCGGTGCCCGACCGCGCCACCGTGCCCGGCCCGGCGGTGCACCAGCGGCAAGGTCCGGACCTTTCCGTGCCGCCGGGCCAGCGCGTACCGGAACAGATCACCCTGCGCCCGCGGATGCACGAGCCGGATCACCGCGCCGAACCGCAAGGGCCGGGGCGTGCCGATGCCTCCGTGCCGCGGGAGATCGCCCCGGACGAAACCCAGCTCGAAGTGGTGCCCGCCGTCGTCGTACGCCAGCAGATGCCCCGGGTCGTCCGCACGGCACAGCACCGACGCGATCACCTGCCGCGACACCCCGTGCTCGCCCCGCTCCAGCCGGCCGGCCACGAAGGCCGCCGCCCCTCCCCGCGCCGGGCTCGCGAACGAGGAGGACCGAGACCCACAGCCACGCACCGGCACTCCTCGTTCGCAGGCCCCGCGAGCGTAGCGACGGGGTCCGACAACCGCGGCTAGATCAGCTTCGCCGCCACGTTGTACGCCTCCACCAGCAGTTTCGCGTTCGGCACCCGCCGGCGTGGCTCGACGCGGACCGTGCGGCTCTCCCCCGGCAGCAGCCAGAAGTAGTTGTCGCCGTAGCGGGTCGGCAGCACGCGGTCGGTGCCGTTCTTCTCCCGCAGCGACAGCCGGATCATCGCCGCCACCGTGCGGCCGTCGTTGCGGACCGTCGCCGTGTACGCGTCGCCGTCGGACCGCAGCGACGTCGTGAGGCGCGCACCCGGGAGCTGGTTGAGCGCGCGCATCGCCGTGTCCGTCCGGTAGCGCCAGTACGTGTTCTCCGACAGCACCGTCCCCCGGCCGTCGGTCAGGGTCAGCCGGAGCAGGTGCAGGTCCGGCCGGCCGGCGTCGAACGGGACCGTGAACGCCGCGGCGGCCGAAACCGGCGCCACGTCGAGCTTCTGCTGCTGCGCCTGGCCGAGTGCCGTCCCGTCGAGGCCGTACAGCCGGGCCGTGGCGGTCACGCCGGTGAGCGCGGCCGGCGTGTGGTTGACCACGCGCACCTGCCACGTCGTCAGGTCGGCCTGGACGTGCCGGGCCTCGCAGCCCTTGCGCGCGCCGTAGTAGCTGCCGTTGACGTCGAGGTCGTAGTCGTAGGTCTGCCAGACCGTGCTGTGCCACGCCGGGTGCGACATCCACAGCAGCACGCCGGTGGCGTCGTTCCACAGCTTCGCGTTCCACGCCTCGAAGATCGCCCGCATGCTCTCGTAGTTGACGAACTGGGCCTTGCGGCAGAACTCGGCCAGGCTCGTCGACGGCGCCAGCCGCGCGTCGATCGCCGCCAGGTAGCTCTGCGGCGACTGGTTGCCGTTCGTGGACCAGTCGTGCAGGAACCAGGGCGCGCCGATCGGCCAGCCGGGGTCGTCCTTGCCGACGAGGTTGCGCATGCTCTCCACGACCGACACCGTCGGGAGGCCGATCTCGCTCCAGAACCCGGCTTTGCCGCCGGTCGCCTCGCCGGTGAAGTACCGTTTCGGGTCCTGCCAGTAGTACGGCCCGTCGCCGGTGATCACGCCGCCCGCCGAATTGCCCTGGTAGAGCAGGTCGGTGTTGTCGTGCACGATGTCCCGCAGCGCGTTGTCGATCACCGGCGGCGGGGTGCCCTCGTTGCAGCCGAACCAGACCGTCGCGCACGCGTGGTGGCGGTAGCGCAGCACGGTGTCCTTCGCCTGCGCCAGGAAGATGTCGTGGTTGGCCGGGTCGGTCGACCAGCCGTCCCAGAACTCGTTCCACAGCAGGATGCCGTACTTGTCGCAGGCGTCGAACAGCTCCGGCCGGTACGACGACCCGACCCAGTTGCGGATCAGCGTGAAGTTCATGTCGCGGTGCATCGCGACGACGGCGTCGGCCCGTTCGGCGGGCATGCGGCGCAGCAGCTCGTCCCAGCCCCAGCTCCCGCCGCGGGCGAAGATCTTGACGCCGTTGACCAGGAAGGTCAGCGGCTTCGGGCTGTTGTCCACCGACGCGACGTCGGTCCAGGTGTCGCCGTCCTGCGACACCTGGATCTTGAACGTCGCCGCGTAGGCGGTTTCCCAGGTCAGCACGACCCGGTCGAACGCCGTCGGGGCGCCGAGGTCGACCTGCAGCCACTGGTTGTCGCTGTACTCCGACGTCCAGCGGGTGTTCGGGTCGCCGTCGAAGGCGCGCTCGGGCGGGTTGCCGTCGGCCACCGACTGGGACGACGACGGCTTGCCCTGGGCCAGATCGGGGCCCGAGCCGTTCAGCACGGACATCGTCCAGAGCGAGAACCCCCAGCCGGTGGCGCGCCTGAGGCCCTGCATGCGGACGAACCGGGCGTTCTGCGGCGCGAGGTCGACGGTCTGGGTGGCGCGGCCGTCGGCGATGACGATCGGCAGGTCGTAGACGTAGCCGATTTCGCGCAGGCCGATCTTGACCGTCCGGCGGTCGCTCGTGGCCGCGCCGATCGCCGCGGTGAGCGTCAAGTCGTAGAGGTTCGGGTCGCCGTAGCCGTTGGGCCACCACAGCTTCGCGTTCTCGACCCGCTGCTTCGGGAACACGACGTCGGTGCTCTGCCCGGCCGGGACGGTCACCGTGGCCGCCAGGTTGACCGGGCCGAACGCGGCGGTGACCTTGACGCGCTGGGCGGTCGCGGCGGCGTTGCGCACCGGGACGGTGAGTGTCACCTCGGCGGTCTTGCCGTCGGGCACCTTCGTGTCGACGCGGACGTCGCCGAGCACGGCGGCGCCGGTGGAGCGCAGGCGGACGTGGTCCCAGAGGCCGGACGCGCGGTCGCGCACCGCGGGCATCCAGTCCCAGCCGGAGACGGCGAGGTAAGTCGGCGAGTTGTCGAACATCGTGCCGCCCGCGTCGACCCAGGAGCTGCCGTCGGCGCCCTTGTCCCCGGGGCTGCCCGGCCGCGGCATCGGCGAGATCTTGACGGCCAGGACCTGCTCGCCGGTCCGGCGCAGCGCGGCGGTCACGTCGTGGACACCGCGGCCGAACGGGTGGCTCTGCGTGGCGATTTCGGCTCCGTTGAGCCAGATCTGCGCTTCGTGGTTGACGCCGTCGAACTCCAGCCAGACGTGCCGGCCCGGGGAGGTGTCCAGGCCGCGCGGGAGGGCGAAGCGGCGGCGGTACCACCACGCGTGGCGGGAGAGCGCTTCCGGGACGTGCAGGTTGTTCATCCCGGCCACCGGATCCGGCAGCTGCCCCTGCTCGACGAGCGAGGCCAGCACGGTGCCGGGCACGGTCGCCGGCAGCCAGCCGCGGGTGTCCACAGTGGTCGCCGAGAGGGCCTTGCCGTCGCCGGTGGGCGCCCAGTCGTCCATGGTGAGCACCCAGCCGGATTCGAGCGGCACGGTGCCGTCGGCCGCCACGGCGAGGGCGAGCGGCTCGTCGTTCGGCCGCACCGGGAAGCTCGTCCAGCCGCGGACGGCGGGCCGGGGCTGACGGCTGGTGCCGAAGACCTGGAAGCCGTTGAGTCCCAGGGGGTTGCTCGTCGAGCGGCGGCTCGCGGTGAAGCGGACCCAGCGCGCGGTGACGGCCACCGGGATCGTGACGACACCACCGGTGCCGGCGTCGGTGTGGTGGACGGTGCGCCACGCTTTGCCGTCGCCGGAGACGTCGAGGTCGAACGCCGTCGCGTAGCTGGACTGGACCTCGAAGCCGCTGGTGCGGGACCGGGAGGCACCGGCGTCGAAGGCCGGATCGCCGGGCTGCGCCTCGAAGGTCAGGACGACGGACTCGATGGCGCAGGGCGCCTGCAGGTCGACGACGATCCACTGGCCGTCCCCCTGGGCGGCGCGCCAGCCGGAGCCGCGGACGCCGACCTGGGCCAGCCCGTCGACGGCGAACTCGGCCGGGGTCGCGGCGTAGGCGGTCGAGGACACCTGGACCGGCCGGAACAGGGCGAGATCGCTCTTGCGGCTCTCGGGAGCGGCCGGTGCCGCCGAGGCAACCCCGGGCAGGACGGCGGCGAGGCCGAAGCCGGCCAGCAAGCCGGTTCCCGCCGTCAGGACGTGCCGACGGGACATGGCCGACACCTCCGCGCGCGCGTTCTCCTCCGCCATGCGGACTCCGTTCTTCAGGCGGCAACCGAGGACCTGGCGGGGTGGGGTGCCGGGAAGCTGACAACGTTGCCAGGAAGCTTCCGCCGCGGGCCTGGAGAGCGTCAAGAAGACAAGGAAGACAAGAATTCGGATTAATGACATCGATGTCCGCGCTTCGCCCGGGATGGGCTTATGCGGGGCCGCGGCTGGCCGCGGTGGGGCGGGGCTGGCCGGGCTGGTCGCGGTAGCGCAGAGCTGGGGTGGGCCGGGCGCGAGGCCAGACTGGGCAGGGTCGGTGCGACGCCGGGCTGTTGCGAGCCCGGGACGAAGCGAGTCCGGGGCCGGGTGCAAGCCTGGCCTGGCCTGGCCTGGCCTGGCCTGGCCTGGCCCGGGCTGGCCCGGGCTGGGCTCGCCCCGGCTGGGCTGGCCCCAGCTGGGCTGGGCTGGCTGACCCGGGCTGGGCTGGGCTGGGCTGGCCCCGGCTGGCTGAGCTGGGCTGGGCTGGGCTGGGCTGGGCGCAAGCCTGGCCTGGCCGCGCTGGGGCTAAGCCGACGCAAGGCCGGGAAGGGCCACCGCGAGCCCAGAGCGAGGCCGAGCCGGGCGCAAGCCTGGCCCCGGCTCGGGCTGGGCCAGCTAAGCCGACGCAAGGCCGGGCGGGACCGCCTCGACCCCAGGGCCGAAGCCAGGCCGGGCGCAAGCCTGGCCCGGGCTGGCTGACCGGCCTGGCCGGGTGGGCCCGGCCCGTGCAACCCCGGCCCACCCGGCGGCGACCTGGCGCGGGGTGCACGGGATCTACCTGGAGGACCTGTACGTCCGGGAGTCCCAGCGTGGTTCGGG
>NZ_JBSFNC010000241.1:0-9390 GCF_053586895.1 Amycolatopsis sp. NPDC003731
TCCCTTTTTTGCCCTGTGTGCGTCTCCCCCCCCCGGTCCCGCGGCCCTTCGGGGGGGGGGGGCCCCCGGGTGGCCCCCCCCCGGGGCCCCCGCCGACGTGGACCGGGCTCAGCCCTTGGCGGTCAGCTCCAGCAGCCGGCCGGTCAGGTCCAGGTGTTCCTCGATGCTGCCGGTCAGGTAGGTGAGGTCCACGAACGTGTGGTCCGGCGCCACCAGTTCGACGATCTTGGTGACCGACTCGGCGATCGCCTCCGCTTCCGTGCCCGGGGCCGCGTTCACCCGCAGCGCCACGCCCAGCGCCTGCGGGTCGCGGCCGGCGCGCTCGGCGTCCGCGCGGAGCTTGGCCAAGGTCGAGGTGATCACGTCCGCGGGGAACTGCTCGGGCACCGACCAGACCGGCAGCCAGCCGTCGGCCCGCTCGGCCACGCGGCGCAGCGACTTCTCGCCGAAGCCGGCCAGGTGCACCGGCGGCTTGCGCACCGGCTTCAGCGCGACGTTCGACTCCGCGATCCGGTAGCCGACGCCCTCGTGCGTCACGGTGTCCTTGGACCACCACGTTTCCAGGAGGTCGAGCAGGTCGTCGAGCCGCTTGCCGCGTTCGGACATCGGGACGCCGACCGCCGCGTACTCGTCCGGGGACCAGCCGATGCCCAGGCCGGGGAGCAGCCGCCCGTTGCTGGCGACGTCGATGCTGGTCAGCAGCCTGGCGAAGTTGGCGGGCTGGTACTGGGTCGCGTTGATGGTGCTCGAACCGAGCACCGCGGTCTCGGTCACGGCCGCGGCGATGGCCAGCGCGGTGAACGGGTCCTGCGCGGTGTGGAACTCCTCGGGCATGGTGTCGTAGCCCGGGTACGGCACGACCGGGTCGACCGGCGACAGCAGCCGGTCGCCGACCCACAGCCCGGCCGCGCCGGCCCGTTCCGCCTCGCGCGCGTACCGCGCGATCCCGCCCGGCGTGGCCGCCGCCTTGCCGAACACCGGAAGGCTGAAACCAAGTGGCATTGCTTCTCCCCTGAAGAGTGACTGGACTTCGTTCGGTCCTCCTGCCACTACTACTCGCATCCAGTTGCGCGTTCAAGCAGTTCCCGGTTGCGGCCGCCGGTGCCCGGATGGCCTATGCTGAGGACAGCGGTCGAGCCGACGGCCGGTACGAGACTCCCCCTGCGCTCGGGGCATCAGTTGTCGCGCGGTTTTCCGTTCCGCGATTTCACTTCAGCGTTGTACCTAGGGTGTGGCCGACGAAAGAGGCCACCATGACCACCTGCCACCAGACGCTGCCCACGGTTTCCGGCGCGGTCGAACCGCCGGACGCGCTCCACCTCACCACCCACCGGCCCGCCCCGGGCACCGCGGTCGTCGAAGCGGCCGGGGACCTGGACCTCGCCACGGCCCCGCGGCTGCGCGAACTGATCGCCACCACGGCCACGAGCACGCCGGCCCACCTGGTGATCGACCTGCGCGGCGTGCAGTTCCTCAGCGCCACGGGCTTGGCCGCCGTCGAGCACGGCTACCTGCTCGCCACCGGACGGGGCATCACCTGCACCGTGCGCGTCGACCCGGCCGGCCGGGTGCTGCGCGTGATCCGCCTGCTGCCGTGGCGCTTCGCCGAGGCGGTCGAAGCGGCCTGACGCGGCGAGGTCTGGGTGTGGTGTCCGGGGAGGTTGGTCAGCCGGGCGACCGGCGGCTTGCCGCCGGTTGGGCTGTGGGATCGGTGATGATCGTAGAAGTGCAGCCAGCTCGGTAACGCCGCCCGCCGCTGGGCCTCGGACGGATAGAAGCGGGCGTAGGCCCATCCGTCAGCCAGAGTCCGGTGGAAACGTTCGATTTTGCCATTGGTCTGCGGCCGGTAAGGCCGGGTCCGCTTCGGGATAACGCCCAGCTCGGCGCAGGTGTCGCGCCAGGCGTGGGAGCGGTAGGCCGAGCCGTTGTCGGACAGGACTCGTTCAACGGTGACGCCCCGGTCGGCGAACCAGGACACCCCCCGGCGCAGCACGGCGGTGGCTGTCACCGCGGTTTCGTCGGTGTGGATTTCGGCGTAGGCGAGCCGGGGTGGTCGTGTTCGTAGCGGCGCTGCGGTTCGCCGGTGACCCGGTCGATGCGGGACAGGCGGTTGATCCGGTTCACAACCGGAGGTCTTCACCTGTCTGCACGACAGGCCGCCAGTGGTCACCTCAACTCGGGACAACCTCCCTGGACATCACAGCTAGGAAAGCTCGACCGAGTCCAGGAGTGTTCTCGCATAACCGGTGACGGCCGCCTCGACCTCCCCACGCCCCAAGGAAGTGCAGTCCACCACCAAGACCACATTGGACTTCCGGGCGACGAACACGACCAGGCTCCCGTGCGTGCTGATCCGGGCCTCGTCGCCGACTCCGGGCACCGGCGTGTCCGCACCGAGCGTCAGCCCAGCGGACGGCCCCTGATACCGGGTGACTCGCGACGCCGCCTCGCGTTCGGCTTCCCTGGTGCCACTGCTGTTCCCGCTGCGCCGGTACAACGAGTACCGCGCCTCGACCTCGGGCGGGCCGTTCCAGACGCAGTCGGTTCCTTCGACGTCACCGGGTCCGCTGAGGTGCGCCGGCGTTCCCCCGGCGAGGCCCGGCAACCGCGGACACGCGGCCGGGAGCGACGCTGCTTCGTGCCGTCCCGGCCACCACGGGCTGAGCCACGGCCGCCAGGTCACCGCGAGCGCGGCCGCCAGCGCCACGACGGCCAGGGGCGCACCCCAGCGGAGCCACCGCCGTCCTGTCATCGGCCCCTCCCGATGTCCGGTCACCCGCAGCGTAACCGAGCGGCATCCGGGGCAGGCCGCTGGTCCATCCGGGTGGAAGCGACCGAACCTTGTTGACCGTTGGCGAACTCGCGCGTTGCCTGGTAGGGCCGGACGAGGGGCCCGGCAGGGGCGCATGGGGGATCAAGCACGCGTGAACCGTCGTGCGCTGAACAACAGCCACTAGGGGGTAGTGGAATTGTTCCATCGCAAACGCATTTCCATGGCCGGCATCCTGGCCGCATTTCTCACGTTTTCCGGAATCATCGTGCAACCGGCCGCCGCGGCCGGGTTTTCGGACAACGCCATCGGGGATTCGGTGGTCGCCACCATCGTGAACCGCGAAAACCACAACTGCCTCGACAGCGACTACAACGGAAACGTCTACCTGAACCCGTGCGGCGCGCGGGATTACTTCCAGCACTGGGAGGCGGTGGGCCACACGCTCGTCAACGTCCAGACCGGCCGGTGCCTGGACAGCAACGACGCCGGTGACGTCTACACCTTGGAGTGCAACAACGGCGAGTACCAGCAGTGGGGTGGCGGCGGCGAGCACGTCGTCGGCAACCGGAAGACGCTGCTGGCCGTGACCGCGCTCGACGAGCACTCGGTGCACGCCTACGGCCCGATCGGGCTGGACTCGCAGCTCTGGGACACGCACCTGACCGACGGTGTCTGCGATCCCGACCCGCTGACGATGAAAATCGACCAGGTGCTCGAGGACGACTGGACGAAGATCCAGGACACCCAGCAGAGCACCGAAGGCCTCGCCGGTCCGTGGGACTGGAAGGTGACGAAGGGCGTCGGCACGCACATCACGGCGTCCACGACCGCCACCGTCGGCGCGGAATTCGCCGTCGGGCAGTTCAAGGCGTCCGCGTCGGGAAGCATCACCGAAGGGGTGGTGCACGACATGACCTACACCGTCGAACTGCCGTTCCACGCAATCATCCCCCAAGGCCAGGTGATGTACGCGAATTACGGCGCGCACCGGCACAACGTCCTGTTCCACTGGCACCGCAGCGCGAAGGACTGCACCGATCTGGAAAGCGGCCAGTACAAATTGACCGTCCCGTTCGCGCAGGGCTTCTACTGGCGTTGCGAAACGCGCCTGGACCCCGATTGCCGCCGGAAGATCGAAGCGGCGAACAGCGGGACCAGCCGGGCCCGGCTCGAAGCGTCGTTCTACCCGTACTACGAGGGGCTCGAACTGGGCCCGCCGACCGAGCCCCCGCCGCCGGTCCGCAAGGCGACCAGCGTCGGCTACACCGGCCCGACGACGGCGGCCTACCACGACGCGATCATCGCGTCCGCCAAGGTCATCAGCGACGGCCGGCCGGTGGGCGCGGGCCTGGTCACGTTCACCCTCGGCCGCAGCAGCTGCGTCGCCGGCGTGAGCCCCAGCGGGACCGCGTCGTGCCCGATGGACATCACGGACACGCCCGGCGCGGCCACGATGCGGGTCGGCTACGGCGGGACGGCGGACTTCTTCCCGAGCGCCACGAGCGCGCCGTTCACCATCACCAAGGCACCGACGAAGCTCGTCTACACCGGCACCAAGCACATCGCCAACGGCGAGCCCGCCCACCTGGCCGCCGTGCTGACCGAGAACGGGCGCCTCACCGGTCCCCTCGCGGGCCGCGCGGTGCACCTCACCCTCGGCCAGGGCGCGACGCAGCAGGCGTGCGACGCGACGACGGACACCGCCGGCGCCGCGCAGTGCGACATCCCGTCGGCGGACCAGCCGCTGAACGACACCGCGACCGTGCCGGTCGGGGCGGCCTTCGCCGGGGACGAGTTCTACCTGCCGTCCAGCGACGCGGCCCAGGCCCGGCTGCAGTACTACACCGGGCGCGCGGTCGGGCTGGACGCCTCGGTGAACCTGCCGTTGCTGCCGCTGAAACTGGGGCCGGCCCCGGACACCGGCCCGGTCCGCACCGCCACGGCGTCGCGGACGACCACCCCGTGCACGGCGTCGATCGGCGTGCTGGTGGTCAACGCGCACGCGTTGTGCCCGCAGGTCGTCACCACCCTGCGGCCGGGCACGATCTCGTCGACCGTGCGCGTCGACGACGTCCACGTCGGGCTGCCGGGCCTGCCGGTGATCGACATCGCCGGGCTCACCGCGACCTCGACCAGCACGTGCACCGCCGCCACCGGCTCGGCGACGATGACGCTGAAGATCGCCGGGGTCCAGGTGACGGTGCCGACCCAGCCGAACAGCACGATCCCGCTGGCCGGCGGCGGGAAGATCGTCGTCAACGAGCAGAAACCGGTGGCGGACGCCGATTTCGGCCTGGCCGAGACGGCCGTGCACATCGTGCTGCCGGGGCTGACCGGCAACCTGGTCGACATCACCGTCGGCTCGGCGGCCAGCGCGTCGCACAACTGCACCTAGCCGGGAGTGCCCCTCGGACCACGGTTCGAGGGGCACCACCCGACGACGTGGCGCGTGACGGTGGCCGGTGCCTCCGACGACACTTCGCCGTCGATGGCCGGGCGCCTGGTCGAGATCGAGCACGTGCTCACCGCGATGACCGACGAGCTGCCGGAGTCGCCGCTCCTGCCCGACGCGGACGCGGCCGCCCACCTGGCCGCCGTGGATCCGGCTGTCCGTCGGCACCGGCGCGCGGTCACTGGCGGAGGTGCGGCTTTCGCTGCCCGGGGGTTACCTGCTCCGCGTGCTGGCGGCTGGGCGGGAACGCGGGCACGTCGCTCTCACCGTCTCGTCGTCCTGCCGAACCCGAAAGTTTCGGTGGGAATTCCGTTCTTTTCGAAACGGACACGGTGGGGAATAACCACAATTCCGGTCCGACGATTGGTTGACGTTTGTCCGGATCGAGAATAAGCTGCTGCCACCCTGGGAGCGCTCCCACATGAACCGCACGTTCTTCCGAGAATGGAGGCTCATTCCATGCGCAGGCGCACCTTCTTCGGGGCCGGCACCGGACGGCGGGGGCTCATCGCCCTCGTCACCGCCGGGCTGGCCTGCCTGTTCGTCGGGGTTCCCACCGCCTCGGCGCACGGGACCATCGTCGACCCCGCCACCCGCGCCTACCAGTGCTGGAAGGATTGGGGCAGCCAGCACACGAACCCCGCCATGCAGCAGCAGGACCCGATGTGCTGGGCGGCTTTCCAGGCCAACGCCGACACCATGTGGAACTGGATGAGCGCGTTGCGGGACGGGCTGCACGGCAACTTCCAGGGCGCGACGCCCGACGGGCAGCTGTGCAGCAACGGCTTGTCACGCAACAACTCCCTGAACACCCCCGGCCAGTGGCGGACCACCACCATCGGCAGCAACTTCTCGATGCACCTCTACGACCAGGCCAGCCACGGCGCCGACTTCATCCGGGTCTACGTCAGCAAGAACGGCTACGACCCGGCCACCCAGCGCCTCGGCTGGGGCAACCTGGACCAGGTGACGCAGACCGGCCGCTTCGCCCCGGCGAAGGACATCACCTTCAACGTCCAGACCTCCGGCTACCGCGGGCACCACGTCATCTTCACGATCTGGCAGGCTTCCCACCAGGACCAGACGTACATGTGGTGCAGTGACGTGAACTTCGGCTGACCGCATTCCGGGCCGCATCGAACAGCCGTGTTGCTGTTCGATGCGGCACGGCCGTGTTCTTTCCTGACCGATTCCGATCGGTTCCCTTCGGAACCCTGGCCGGTTCCCCGGGCGAGGTGTTACCCAATGTCTCGAAGCTGCGCAGGGATCCGGGAAGGAACGAACCGATGAAACCGACCCACTCCGTGCTCCGCAGGACGCTTTCCAAGGCGGTGCGGTTCCTGGCGCTGACCGCACTGGCCGGCGGACTGCTGGCCGCCGTCCCGCCGCAGGCCCAGGCGGCCACCTCCGGGTTCAAGGGCGTCAACTGGGCCGACACGCGGGACAACTTCGTCAACGGCGTGCTGTACGTCTCCGGGCTCGGCGCCTCCGACACGTACTCCTCGGCCGCCGCCACGGCCGACCAGGTCGTCGGCCAGCTGTACTCGATCACCGGGGCCGGCACGGTCCGGATGCCGATCAACGAACCGACGGTCGCCGGCTACTGGGGCACCTACACCGGGGCGATCGACACCGCGCTCAGCAAGGGCAAGGTGATCCTCGCCTACTGGGCCTACACCGGCGGCAAACCCACGGACACCGGCCGGTTCCAGCAGATGTGGGACACCGTCGTCGCCAAGTACGGCAGCAACCCGAACGCCTACTTCGAGGTCATCAACGAGCCGTACGCCTACAGCGCTTCCGCGCTCAACGACTTCTACGCCGCCTGGCTGGCCCGGTACCCCGGCGTGCCGCGCAGCCGGGTCATCCTCGACGGCACCGGGTACGCCCAGAACGTGCCCGCGGTCGGCGGCGACCGGCGGCTCGACGGGACGCTGCTGGCGGCCCACGACTATTCGTTCTTCGCCGGCTACGAAAGCGAAACCGAGTGGGCCGACCACCTCGGCGGCTACATCGGCGCGTACGCGGACCGGACCATCGTCACCGAGTGGGGCGGCCCGATGTCGCCCGGCAGCAAGAACGGCGTGCACTACGACACGCTCGACTACAGCATCCCGAGCGGGTCGTTCTTCGCCGACTACATCCGGGGCGTCAGCGGCAAGATGCGCAGCCTCGGCGTCGGCAGCGTGTACTGGCCGGGCCTGCGCGACGGCGACTGGTACAGCATGACGACCAAGGCCGGCACCGGCCCGGGCATCAAGCTGTCGCTGTCCAACCCGAGCGGGCTGACCCGGCTGCGGTACGCGTGGGGCCTGGGCGACGGCGGCGGCACCTACGTCCGGATCGTCAACGCCGCCACCGGCCTGTCCGTCGACGGCCTGGGCCGCACGGCCGGTGGCTCCCCCGCCGGCCAGGCGAGCGCCGACCCCGGCCGCGCCGACCAGCAGTGGGTGATCGAGAACGCCGGCAACCGCGTGCGGATCAAGAACCGCGCCACCGGCCTCTACCTCGACGGCGCGGGCCGCACCACCAACGGCGCCGCGGCGGCCCAGTACGCCGGGAGCGGCAGCAGCAACCAGCTGTGGTCGGTGGTGACCGACGCGAACAACGTCCGCATCCGCAACAGCAGCACCGGCCTGTACCTCGACGGCATGGGCCGCACCGGCAGTGGCGCCGACGTCGGCCAGTACGGCGACAGCGGCAGCGCCAACCAGCGGTGGCGCATCATCGCCGCCGGCTGAAGTGTCACCCGGACGGGGCCGGTTCCCGGTCCCGTCCGGCCCTTCTGCACCGCATCGTCGCATTTGCACGCTGATTGCTGCCCGCACGCATGTTTTGCGGAGCGCAACGGCGTCAACCCGTGATCGAGCACGCCGTCGCGGGAAGGAACGAAGATGCGAGCGCTGACCGTTGTGCCGGAACAGAAGGGCTCCCTGCAGGTCGCCACGGTGCCCGACCCGCAACCGGCGCACGGCGAGCTGCTGGTGCGCGGCCTCGCGCTCGGCGTGTGCGGCACGGACAAGGAGATCGCCCGCGGCGAGTACGGCTGGGCGCCACCCGGCCGGGACCGCCTGGTGCTGGGGCACGAATCACTCGGGCAGGTGATCACCCCCACCGGCGACTTCGCCGAGGGCGACCTCGTCGTCGGCGTCGTCCGGCGGCCCGACCCGGTGCCGTGCGGCGCGTGCGCGGCCGGCGAGTTCGACATGTGCCGCAACGGCCGCTACACCGAGCGCGGCATCAAGGAGATCGACGGCTACGGCAGCGAACTGTGGACCGTCGAGGCGGACTACGCGGTGCGCCTCGATCCCCGCCTGCGGGACGTCGGCATGCTGATGGAACCCACGACGGTGGTCGCGAAGGCGTGGGAGCAGATCCAGCGCGTCGGGGCACGCGCGTGGTTCGAACCGAAGCGGGTGCTGGTGACCGGCGCGGGCCCGATCGGGCTGCTCGGCGCGCTCCTGGGCGTCCAGCGCGGCCTCGACGTCCACCTCCTCGACCGCGTCACCGACGGCCCCAAGCCCCGCCTGGCCGAGGCGCTCGGCGCGACCTACCACCACGAGCCGATCGAGAAGGTGCTGGCGTCCCTGGAGCCGGACATCGTCCTCGAAGCCACCGGCGTCGGCTCGCTGGTCTTCGACGCGATGGCGGGCACCGCTTCCTACGGCATCGTCTGCCTCACCGGCGTCTCCTCCACCGGCCGCAGCCTGACCGTGGACGCCGGGACGATCAACCGCGAGCTCGTCCTCGAGAACGACGTCGTCATCGGGTCGGTCAACGCCAACCTGCGCCACTACCGGGCCGCCGCCGACGCACTCGGCCGCGCGGACCCGGATTGGCTGGGCGGGCTCGTCACCCGGCGGGTGCCCCTGAGCCAGGCGGCCGACGCCTTCGAAGCGGGCGACGACGACGTCAAGGTCGTCCTCGACCTCGAGCGCTGATCGCCGTGGCCCCGATCGAGGACTACGCCCTCCTGGGCGACCTGCACACGGCCGCGCTGCTCTCGCGCGACGGCGCGATCGACTGGCTGTGCCTGCCGCGCTTCGACTCCCCGGCCTGTTTCGCCGCCCTGCTGGCCGACGAGCACGCCGGCACCTGGCGGACGCGGGTGACGGCGAACCGCTGATCCACACCGTGCGCGGCGTCGGGTACGTCGTGCGGCAGG
>NZ_JBSFNC010000242.1:0-9244 GCF_053586895.1 Amycolatopsis sp. NPDC003731
TGGGCGGGGTCCGGGAGTCCGGTGCTGCTCGAGATGCCGCACCGGATCAAGGCCGGCAGCGGGGTCGACGGGCCGCCGGTCCGGCTGTTCGGGTCCGGCAGGTCGAGGCCCTCGCGCAGCAGGTTGATGCCGACCAGCACGTCGAAGTCGCCCGCCCGCAGTTGCCGCAGCAGCTCGACCCGGCGCAGCGTGTCGACCTCCGAGTGCAGGTAGCGCACCCGGATGCCCAGCTCCAGCAGGTAGTCGGTGAGGTCCTCGGCCATCTTCTTCGTCAGCGTCGTGACCAGGACGCGCTCGTCCTTGTCCGCCCGCTCCCGGATTTCGTGCACCAGGTCGTCGATCTGGCCCTCGGTCGGCTTCACGACCACCTTCGGGTCGACCAGGCCCGTCGGCCGGATGACCTGCTCGACGAACTCGCCGCCCGCCTGGCCCATCTCGTACGGCCCCGGTGTCGCCGACAGGTACACCGTCTGGCCGATCCGGTCGGAGAACTCCTCCCAGGTCAGCGGCCGGTTGTCCACCGCGCTCGGCAGCCGGAAACCGTACTCGACCAGGTTCCGCTTCCGGGACATGTCGCCTTCGTACATGCCGCCGATCTGCGGGACGGTCTGGTGTGACTCGTCGATCACCAGCAGGAAGTCGTCCGGGAAGTAGTCGATCAGCGTCGCCGGCGCCGAGCCCGGGCCGCGGCCGTCGATGTGGCGCGAGTAGTTCTCGATGCCGGTGCAGAAGCCGACCTGGCGCATCATCTCGATGTCGTAGGCCGTGCGCATCCGCAGCCGCTGGGCCTCCAGCAGCTTGCCCTGCCGCTCCAGCTCGGCGAGCCGCTCCTCGAGCTCCTTCTCGATGCCCTGGATCGCCTTTTCCATCCGCTCCGGGCCGGCGACGTAGTGCGTGGCCGGGAAGATCCGGACCTCGTCGACCTCCTTGACGATGTCCCCGGTCAGCGGGTGCAGGTAATAAAGCTTTTCGACCTCGTCGCCGAAGAACTCGACGCGGATCGCGAGCTCTTCGTACGCCGGGATGATCTCGACCGTGTCACCCCGCGCGCGGAACGTGCCGCGCGCGAAGGCGATGTCGTTGCGGGTGTACTGGACGTCGACCAGGGCCCGCAGGAAGACGTCCCGGTCGAGCTGCATGCCGACCGCGAGCTTCGAGGACCGGTCCAGGTACGACTGCGGCGTGCCGAGGCCGTAGATGCAGGAGACACTGGCGACCACGATGACGTCCCGGCGGGACAGCAGGTTCATCGTCGCCGAGTGCCGCAGCCGCTCGACGTCGTCGTTGATCGACGAGTCCTTCTCGATGTAGGTGTCCGTCTGCGCGATGTACGCCTCGGGCTGGTAGTAGTCGTAGTAGCTGACGAAGTACTCGACCGCGTTGTGCGGGAAGAGTTCGCGCAGCTCGTTCGCCAGCTGGGCGGCGAGGGTCTTGTTCGGCGCCATGACCAGCGTCGGCCGCTGGACGCGCTCGATCAGCCACGCCGTCGTCGCCGACTTGCCGGTGCCGGTGGCACCGAGCAGCACGACGTCCTTCTCGCCCGCCTTGATCCGGCGTTCGAGCTCGTCGATGGCCGCCGGCTGGTCACCGGCGGGCTGGTAGTCACTGACCACCTCGAACCGGCCGCCGGTCCGCGGGATCTCCGAGACGGGCCGGAAGTCGGACTGGGCGAGGACGGGGTGTTCGGTTGCGAAAGCCACGTCGACCAGAGTAGGCCGACCCACCGACATTTTTTCGGGGGCTCGGGTGGCGGAGCCCCCGACCTGGGGCGAAGCCCCAGCTTTGTCGCTGCCAATTTCCGTCGGGCCTGGTCAGGAGGCCCGGAACACCGTGATCGACGTGACATCCGGGCCGTCGACGGCGCAGTGCAGGACGGCGCCGGGCACCGGGTCGTCGCCGTGGCACGAGACGAGCACCCGGTCGGGGCCGATCGCCTGGACCTCGGTGCGCGGGAAGTCCGCCAGCACCTCGGCCACCTCGCCTTCGGGCGTCTCGAGGTGGGCGAGGACGACTTCGCGCGGCGACGGCGGGGGCGGGATCGGCAGGCCGTGGCCTTCGAAGAGGCGGTTCAGCTGGTCGGCGGCGGAAACGGCGCGGGGGAAGCCCGCGAAGGCGGCGGTCTGGACGACGACTTCGCAGACCTCGGCCGGCGACAGCCCGGAGGCGAGGCCGGTGCGGAGGTGCACGCTCAGCGGCGGGCCGACCATGCCGGCGGCGACGATCGCGGCGAGCGTGGCGGCTTCGCGGGTGCGGGCGTCGAGGGCGGGCCGTTCGTGCAGGTGGCCGTAGACGGTGCCGACGGCCAGTTCACCCAGCGCCGGGACGGTGGCGAAGAGCGCGTCGAGGCGGGCCTTCCCGCCTTCGACGAGCCCGGCGAAGTTCTCGCGGCCCTGGTCGTGGAGCTGGGCCATCGGGTCGGTCATGGTCTCCCCTTCAGCAACCGCAGTCACAGCAGGAACAACAGTCGCAGCAGTCGCAGTCGCATCCCCAGGCGTCGACGGGCTTGCCGCTCCAGGGGCCAGGATAGGGATCGCGGCAGCAGAATTGGCAGGTGCAGCACATGTAGGGGATGAGGGCGCAGCCGAGGAAGGCGTTGCGCTTCTTCGGCGGGACGGCGAATTTCGGGTACCAGAGGCCGCCGCCCTTGCCGTCGTGGAACTCGGGTTTGTCGCGCTTGCCGGGGCCGCCGGGGTCCTTGGGGCCGCCCGGGCCACCGGGTCCACCTGGGCCACCGGGTCCGCGGCCACCCGGACCGCCGGGGCCACCGGGTCCACCCGGACCACCGGGTCCGCGGCCACCCGGACCGCCGGGGCCGTTCGGGCCGCCTGGGCCGCGTCCGCCGGGTGCGCCCGGCGGCGGGATCGGGCCCGGCGGCGGGAATCCGTGCGGCTGCGGGGAGCCCCAGCCGGGCGGCACCTGGTGCGGGTGCTGCTGCGGGGTGGGTCCGGGCCCGATCCACCCGGGCGGCGGCTGCTGCCCGGCCGCCGCGGAGCCGTGCTCCAGCGTGGCGCACTCGCCTGCCGATGGAGAATGCCGCAAGGACGAGCCGTGGCCGAAAGTCCTTCGCACCGCTTGCCTCAGCTCGTGCACCAGCAACGCGTGCACCAGCGCCGGCTGCGCGAACTCCACCTCGCGCAACGCCAGCTCCACCCCCAGCACCGCGTCGTCGCACAGCCGGCGGGCTTCCTCCGGCCCCGTCCCCGTGACCGTCAACGGGTTCCACACCCCCGCCGCCGCGTCCGATTCGTAGTCTTCGACCGCGTCGAGCAGGTGCGCCACCCGGCCGAACAGCCGGCCCGCCTCGGCCAGCGGTGCCACGTTCGCCGGCTTGCCCGCCAGCTCCGCCGTGCGCGCGAACGCCGCCGCCGTGGCCCTCTCCGCCGGTTCGGTCGCCAGCAGCGGCGAGTCACCCAGCCGGACCGAGGACTCCAGCGAGCCCTGTCCCTCGACCGCCTCCGTCAGCACCGTCGTGTCGAACCCCACCCGGCCGCCCGTGCGGCGGCCCTGCGCGGTCCAGCGGGCCGCCACGTGGCGGGCCGCCGCCGCCACCGGGCGCCTTCCGTACGCGCCGTCGCCGTCCTCGACGTGGTCGCCGACCTTGGCCGCCGCCAGGACCAGCGACACCGCCGCCGCCAGCTGGGCTCCCTCGCCGCGGGCCACCGAGGCCGTCCGCATCCCCCGCAGGGGGCACGGGCCCGCCTCGCGGCGGCCGTCCGCTCGCGGGGTCTGGGCCTCGACCAGCACCGAGATGATCAACCCGTCGTAGTTGGTGACCACCCGGGCGAACTGGCCGTGCTCGTCGCGCAGCGTGAGGCACAGCCCGCACAGGTGCGCCATCCAGTCCGCGTGCAGGCCGTCGGCCAGCCGGTGGCGGCACGGTCTGATGATCCCGAACATCCCCAGTCCCCCTCGTTCCCCGGAAGCTCGGCGCACCTTAGCCCGAATGCGTGACGCCCGGGGCGGGGGTTCGCGTTTCGTGACCGGCCCGGCAGGATGACCCGCATGGCCGCACTGCACCCCCCGAAGGTCGAGGTCTTCGACCCCGCCGCGCGCGCGAACATCGACCCGAAGGGCATCCGGCGGGAGGTCGAGGAGTTCCGCGAAGAGCCGTTCGGTCTCTACCTCGCGCGCCCGACGCCGGGCCGCGCCCAGTTCCACTACCTCGAGTCGTGGCTGGTGCCCACGCTGGGCCTGCGCTTCACGGACTTCTGGTTCTCCCCCGGCCACGAACGCGACCAGGACTTCTACCTCGACGTCGTCCGCGTCCACCGCGACGGCCCGCGCTGGGTCGCCACCGACCTCTACGTCGACATCGTGCTCAAGGACAAGCTCTCCCTGCGGGTCATCGACACCGACGAGCTCCTGGAGGCCCTCGAGGCCGGCCTGGTCACCGCCGAAGAGGCCGAGTACGCGCTGAAGACCACCTACACCGCCGTCGAGGGGCTGGCCGCGCACGGCTACGACCTCGCCGCCTGGCTGGCCACCCTCGACATCGCGCTGACCTGGCGGCGTCACCCCTGACCCCGGCGGCGCCGGACCCGCACGTAGGGTGCGGGAAGACCGGCGCCGACGAGGAACAGGAGCACGATGGACGCCGTGGCCACGGCCTCCGACCAGGCCGAAGCCGAGCTCGCCCCGTTCGCCCGGCTCCCGGTCCTGCTGCTCGCGGCGGGCACGGCCACCGCGCTGCTGCTCACCGCCGGCCGCTACGGCTACTTCGGCGACGAGCTGTACTTCCTGGCCGCCGGCCGGCACCTGGCCTGGGGTTACGCCGACCAGCCGCCGCTCGTGCCCGCCCTCGCCCGGGCGATGGACACGCTCGCTCCCGGCTCGCTCGTGGTCTTCCGGCTGCCCGCGATCGCCGCGACGGCGGCCGGTGTGGTCGTCACCGCGCTGATCGCCCGGGAGCTCGGCGGGCAGCGCAAGGCCCAGGCCCGCGCCGCGGCCGCGTACGCGATCTGCGGGCAGTTCGTCGGCAGCGGCCACTACCTCGCGACGTCGACGATCGATCCGCTGCTGTGGACGCTCGTGCTGTGGCTGCTGGTCCGCTGGGTCCGCACCCGCCACGACACGCTGCTGGTCCGGCTCGGCGTCGTGACGGCGGTGGCGCTCAACGGCAAGCTGCTCATCGCCGCGTTCTGGGTGGTGGCCGGGCTCGCGGTGCTCGTGTTCGGGCCGCGTGACCTGCTACGCCGCCCGAAGCTCTGGCTCGGGGCGCTGATCGCCGCCGGCTCCCTGGTGCCGACGCTGCTCTGGCAGCGCGCGAACGGCTGGCCGCAGCTCGGCATGGGCGACGCCGTCGGCGCCGAGGTCGACGCCGCGGGCGGCCGTGCGAGCTTCGTCCCGGACCTGCTGGCCGGCGCCGGCTGGGTGATCGGCGCGCTCGGCGTCCTCTACGGCGTCGTCGTGCTGGTGGCGAGCAAGCAGCTGCGGTCCTACCGGTTCCTCGGCTGGACGGCGCTGGGGGTCGTCGCGGTCTTCCTGGCCGCCAACGGGCGGTACTACTACGCCGCCGGGATGTTCGGCGTGCTGTGGGCGGCCGCCGCCGTCCACCTCGAAGCGCGGGAGCCGGCGCGGTGGTGGCGGTGGGTGCCGGCCTGGCCGGTCTTCGTCGTGTCCGCCCTCTTCAGCCTGCCGTTCACGCTCCCGGTCTGGCCGGCGCACTGGCTCGTCGAGCACCCGGGCGCGCCGCGGCCCGCCTACGCGGCCGAAGAGATCGGCTGGCCGGACCTCGCCGCCGACGTCGCCGCGTTGTACCGGACGGCGCCGCCGGACACGGCGATCGTCACCGGCGGGTACTGGCAGGCGGGCGCGCTCGACCGCTACGGGCCCGAGCGCGGCCTGCCCCAGGCTTCCAGCGCCAGCCGGGGTTTCTGGTACTTCGGCCGTCCCGCCGACGACACCCGCAACGTGCTCTTCGTCGGTTACGACCCGTCGAAGATCGCGAAGCACTTCGGCGACGCGCGGATCGTCGGGCAGGTCGGCAACCGGCTCGGGGTCCGCAACGCCAGCGAGCACATGCCTTTCTGGCTGCTGACCGGCCGGAGCGGGAGCTGGGCCGAAATCTGGCCGCAGCTCAAGGACATGCGCGCTTAGAGCGTCCAGCCGGTGGCCGCGGCCCACTTCTCGGCGCGGGCGAACACGCCGTTGACCCACTCCTGCTTTTCCTCGGCGTAGGCGGCGACGTTGCCGTCGGCGGCGTGTGCCTCGGCCAGCCGGAGCTTGACGTCGCGGTAGTCGTCGCGCTCGTCCGGGTTCGCGCGCAGGAAGTCGCGGAAGAGCAGGGCGAGCCGCCACGCCGGCGTCTCCACCGACCGGACGTGCAGGTTCACCGGCCGCTTCGGGTCTGCGCCGACGTGCAGGCGCTTGGGCCACGTCCCGGCGCCGTCCACGGCGTCGTCGTACCAGTCGCCTTCGAGGCGCGGGAAGCCGGCGTCGGCCAGCAGTCCGCCCAGCGTGTCCGCGTCGTCCAAAGTGGACACCGTGAGCTGCAGGTCCAGGATGTCCTTGGCGGGCAGGCCCGGCACGGCCGTCGACCCGATGTGGTCGGCGCGGCGGGCCAGCTCCCCCGCCACGGCGCGGACCCGCGCCAGCACCTTCTCGGCCTGCGCCGGCCAGGTGAGGTCGTATTCGGCGATCTTCGGTGACGCCGGCGGCCGCGGCCGCCGCAGCCGGAGGTTCGCCTCGAAGGGCACCAGCCGATCCGCCCACAGCGCGTCCACCTCGGCGAGCACGGTGTCTTCGGCGCCGCCGTTGTCCAGCCAGACGTCCGCGACGGCACGGCGCTGCTCGGTGCTCGCCTGCGCCCGGATCCGCGCCCGCGCGTCCTCCTCGGCCATCCCGCGCGCCGACACCAGCCGCCGCACCCGCACCTCGACCGGCGCGTCGACGACCACGACCAGGTGGTACGCGGTCGCGAGGCCGTTTTCGACCAGCAGCGGGATGTCGTGGACGATGATCGCGTCCGGCTTCGCGGCCGCCATCAGCTCGCCGGTGCGCGCGCCGACCAGCGGGTGCACGATCGCGTTCAGCCGGTGCCGCGACTCGTCGTCGGCGAACGCCTTCGCGGCGAGCACGGGCCGGTCGAGCGAGCCGTCCGCGGCCAGGATGTCGGACCCGAACTCCGCGACCAGCCGGTCGAGCCCCTCGGTGCCGGGTTCGACGACCTCGCGGGCGATCTTGTCGGAATCCACCAGCACCGCGCCGTGTTCGGCGAGCCTGTTCGCCACCGTCGACTTCCCGGCCCCGATCCCACCCGTCAACCCCACACGCAACATGCCGATCACCCTAGTCAGGCGCGTGACTCAACCGATATCCGGACACGCCGTGTTGCTTACCCACCTCGCCGCGCCGCAGTGCGTACGGTGCGCGCGAAGAGCGTCGCCCACGCGGAGGAACGATGGCGGTCAGCAAGCACGTCGGGAAGCACCGGCTCGGCACGCCGGGGCTGGTGCACTGCCTCGTCCACCTCTCGGTGGCCGTGGCACTGGCGGACTACCGGCGGACCTGGCTGAGCACGCTGCTGGTGCCGGCCAAGCACAGCTTCGCCGGCCTGCGCCGCAAGGCCCGCGCCGCCGCGCTCGAGCGGATCTGGGTGCCGTCGGTCAGCCCGGCCCGGCCGGCCACGGTGACCGTGCGCGCCGCCTGACGAGTCGTGACAACCGAGGCTTCGCCACCCGGACCCCCTAAAAGCCGGTGGCTTCCCGCGTCTCGATCACGATCTCCGAGGACAGCGTCCGGTGCACCGGGCACTTGTCGGCGATCAGCATGAGCTTGGCGCGCTGCTCGGCGTCGAGGTCGCCTTCGAGCTCGATCTCGCGGCTGATCCGGCTGAGCAGGCCGCGCTCGGTTTCGCAGCGCGCGCAGTCTTCGGCGTGGATGCGGTCGTGCCGCAGCCGGACGGTCGCCCTGGTCAGCGGGATGCCCTTGCGGTCGGCGTACATCCGCAGCGTGATCGCCGTGCACGAGCCCAGCGACGCGAGCAGCAGCTCGTACGGGTTCGGGCCGGCGTCGGCGCCGCCCACGGCGACCGGTTCGTCGACGAGCAGCGTGTGGCCCGCCGTGACGACCTGCTGGGTGTAGGTGCCGTCGCCGCTCGCGGTGACGACGACCGTGCCGGGCTCGGGGTGGTCCATCCGCGTGAAATCCTCTCGGGTCGCGGGGAGCGGCCGATCCGGACATCCGGCGCATTCCCAAGACGCGGCGGATATCGTATCTTCTGCTGCGGGTGGGTCACCCGGACGCCGCCCTGCGCCCGGCTGCCGCAAAGGGGGTGCGCCGTGGCTACCAGGCACTTGCCGATGCGCCCGGCCGATCAGGGCGGTCGCGAGCGCTACCTCGACGCGGCGTTGTCGGTGCTCGTGGACCGCGGGGTCCCCGGGCTGACCGTCCGCGGGGTGGCGGAGGCGGCCGGCGCGTCGACGCTGTCGGTCTACGCCCGGTTCGGCGGCCGCGCGGGCCTGCTCGACGCCCTGTACGAGCGCACCTTCGACTCGCTGCGGGAGCTGCTGGAGGGCCTGCCGCCGTCGAGTGAGGACGGTGTCGCGGACCTGCTGCACCTCGCGCTGGAGTACCGGCGCTTCGCCCGCGAGAGCCCGACGCGCTACGCGCTGATGTTCGAGCGCCCGGTGCCGGGGTTCGACCCGGACCCCGCCCTGCGGTCGGCGGTGCTGCGGACGACGTTCACCTTGTTCATCGGCCGGGTCCAGCGGGTCTGCCCGCCGGGAGCGGACGCCCGCTCGGCGGCCTACCGGCTGTGGACGGCGATCCACGGCCTGGTGGGAGCGGAACTGCTGATGGCCTCGCGGCGGCCGTTGCCGGAGTGGTTCATCCCGCCGACCGAAGAGGCCCACGAGGAGATGTACCGCGCCGGCGTCACGGCGATGATGACCGGCCTCGGCCTGCGCAACTGACCCACGCCTGCGGGCTTGGTCGGCGCGAAAGCGACTGCCACCGGGCGACGAGACCGGACCGAGGTCACCACGGAAACCGCCGCGGGCCGGCTCGCGCGACCACCGGCCGGCGTCGCCACCGCCGCCGGCGGACGGCTGCTCGGCGGACGGCCGGCTTGGTCGGCGCGGACCCCACCCGCGCAAGCGACTGCCACTGCGCCCCCGAGACCAGACCGAGGTCGCCGCGAAACCGCCGCGGGCCCGGCTCGCGCGACCACCGAACCGGCCGAGGCCGGCGCGACCGACCCCGCAGCAGCGTCGCGAATGACTCATTCGCGGCCTGGGACGTCCCG
>NZ_JBSFNC010000243.1:0-9231 GCF_053586895.1 Amycolatopsis sp. NPDC003731
CCGCGCTCGGCCCGGGCGTCACCGGCTTCGCCGTCGGCGACCCGGTGATCGGGTTCGCGCCCCGCGCCGCGATGGCCGACTACACCGTCATCGACGCCTCGGGTGCCGCGAAGATCCCCGCGGGTCTGGACTTCGCGTCCGCCGCCACCATCCCCGCATCGGGCGCCACCGGCTGGGGCAGTGTCGCGGCCATCAAACCGGCCGAGGGGGAGACCGTCTTCGTCTCCTCCGCCTCGGGCGGGTCCGGCATCTTCACCGCCCAGCTCGCCCGGCTCCACGGCGCGCGGGTCATCGGCGGCACCTCTCCCGCCCATGCCGGCCGGCTCCAGGAGCTCGGGGTCGAACCGGTCTTCTACGGGCCGCGTCTGCGTGACCAGCTCCAGGAGCTGGCCCCGAACGGCATCGACGCGGTCTTCGACACCTTCGGCGGCGGGTACGTCGACCTCGCCATCGACCTCGGCGTGCCGCCGCACCGGATCAACACCATCGCCGACTACGCAGCGGTCGAACGCCACGGCGTGCAAGTCCGGGGCAACGCGGATGCCATGTCCCCGGAAATCTGGGAGAAGCTCCTGGACCTGGTCGTCAAGCAGCAGCTGGTCGTGCCGATCGAGGCCGAATACCCGCTCGAGGAGATCCGCCGCGCCTACCTCGACGTCGCCACCCGGCACGGCTTCGGCAAACGCGTCGTCCGCCTGCGCCCCGACCCGCGCTGATCCGCAGCCGATAACCCGTACATCCCGTACAGCGCTGTGCCTATACGGCACAGCGCCGACGCAACACGCCCGCGAGAACACACGGCGCGGCCGCCCCAGTGCCCCACCACCCTTCGCCCACCGTTCGCACCTCTCACCAAAGGACTGATCACCATGGGAGCCTTCGGAACTCTCGACCGCAGCACCATCGTCCACTCCGCCCCCATCGACCGCCTCGACCTGACCGGCAAGCGCCTCACCGTGATCGGTGGCACCAACGGCCTCGGCCAGGCGATCGCCCGCCAAGCCCTGGCCCGCGGCGCCGACGTCACCGTCGTCGGCCGCACCTTCCGAGACACCCCGCACGAGCGGCTGCGCTTCGTCCAGGCCGACCTGTCCGCCATGAAGGAAGCCATCCGGGTGGGCGAGGAGCTTCCCGTGGAGAGCGAGGACGTCGTCCTGTTCACCAACGGCATCACCGCCGCCAAGATCCGCGAGGAAACCGCGGACGGCATCGAGCGCGACATGGCCATCAGCTACCTCAGCCGCTACGCCTTGCTGCGCGGCCTCGACGCGCGCATCGGCACCGCTCGCCCCGCCAACTCGCCCCGCGCGCGGGTGTTCATCATGGCTGGCCCTGGCGGCGACCAGGACGGAAACCCCGACGACCTCAACGCGCTGACCGCCTACAACCAGAACAGCGCGCACATGAACACCGTCGTGGCCAACGAGGCGCTGACCATTCACGGCGCCAACGCCACGACGGGACCGGCGTTCTTCGGCCTCAACCCCGGCCTGATCAAAACCGGCATCCGCGCCAACTACCTCGGCGAAGGCAGCATCGCGCACAAGGCGACCGAGGCCCTCGTCGGACTACTCGCCCAGTCCCCGCAGACCTACGCCAAACGCATCGTGCCGCTGCTGTTCACCGACGACCTCGACCAGCGCACCGGCGTGATGTTCGACCGCAAGGGCCGCCCGATCCGGCCGTCGCTCACCATGACCCCGGACCGTGTCGACAAGTTCATGACCGCGTCCCGCGACTTGCTGGATCGTGCACTGGCGCGATGACGCCGCGGTGCCGCCGACGGCCTGCACCACGCTTCGCGGCCTGATCGGCACCGCCCTCCCGCCGCAGCTGCCCTGGCTGACCACCGAGCCTGGCAGCCGACGACCTCTGTGCGTGCGCTCAGCGCGCCCCTCGCCACCAGGGCACGCCCTGAGCAGCCCTACCGGTGCCATCGGTGCGCCGGCGAAAACGCACCCGCAGAGGTCGTCCTGGCGGGCCCCCGTCCAGTATCGCGACACGCTCGCTTCGAGGATCTTCATCAAGGAGACCATCTGATGCAGATACGTCCGTTTCGCAGCGAAACACGTCCAGAACAGCTCGCCGATCTCGAAGAGCGATTGGCGAGGACACGCCTGGCCCCTCCCTTGGCGACCTCGGACTGGACCCACGGCACTCCGACCGGCTATCTCGCCGAACTGGTGGACTACTGGCACACCAAGTTCGATTGGACCGCGGCCGAGCAGCGGCTGAACAACCTCCCCCAGTTCCTGACCGACGTCGACGGCGCCACGGTGCACTTCGTCCACGCCAAGGGAAACGGCCCAAAACCGTTGCCGCTGCTGTTTTCCCACGGCTGGCCCGGATCGTTCTGGGAAGTATCGAAGATCATCCGCCCGCTGACCGACCCCGCGTCACACGGCGGCGACCCCGCCGACGCGTTCGACGTCATCGCGCCCAGCATCCCCGGCTACGGCTTCTCCCCCTACCCCGACAAGCCAGGTATGAGCCCCAAGAGCGTCGCGACCCTGTTCGACACCCTCATGTCCGACGTGCTCGGCTACTCCCGCTACGGCGCCCAGGGCGGCGACTGGGGCGCGATGATCACGACAAGCCTCGGCCGCGACCACGCCGCCCACGTCCTCGGCATCCATCTCAACATGCTCGGCGCGATGCCGGTGCTCGACGAGAACTCAGCGCCGCTCAACGACGCCGAGCAGACATTCATGGAGCAGGTCCGGGAATTTCTCGACAAGGAGAGCGCCTACAGCCAGATCCAGGGCACCCGGCCGGCGACCATCGCCGCGGGACTGGCTGATTCTCCCGCCGGCCTGGCCGCGTGGATGGTAGAGAAGTTTCGCGCCTGGAGCGACAACGACGGCGACGTCGAGTCGGTGTTCAGCAAGGACGACCTGCTCACCGACATCACCCTGTATTGGCTGACCAACACCGCCGGCACGGCAGCCCGCCTGTACTACGAAGCCTTCCACAACGAAGGCCTGCTGGCGCCAGGATACGTGCCCACCCCGACCGGCTTCGCCGCGTTCGCCAAAGAAATCATCAAGCCACCCGAGGAATTCCTACGGCGCAGCTACAACCTGACCAGGTTCACCGCGTTCGACAAAGGCGGCCACTTCGCCGCCATGGAGCGGCCGGAGGACCTGGTCACCGAGATCCGCGAATTCTTCCGCCCGCTGCGTGCCTGACGCGGCACCGCAAGCCGGGATCTCAAGGCGAACCACCGCTTCCACGACCTGCGGTGGTTCGCCGTAGACCTCAGGCACTGTGGACGTCCTGCAGCCGGCAGCGGGTCTCCGAGCCGACTCTTGGCTGCCAGCGCACAAGCTCCTCGGCGACACAGTCCGCCACGCGCGCAGTTCCGCGAAAGACGAGACGCCGACCCGCCGGGGGATACACGACCAAACGCCGAAGGTGTCCAAGATGGACGCCTTCGGCGTTTGGTCGCACCGCCGGTACAGGGCTTGAACGGCTCGAACCAGGCCCAGTTCGTTGCCTCCCCAGTCGCCGGTGTTCTCACACAGTCAGTCGCGGTGTGGTCATCGGGTTTCCGTTGGCGGTGCTCTCGGCAGGCACCTCCTCCTGCACGGCATGCCAGTGAGCGATGATCTTCCCGTGCTCGTCGAGCCGCAAGATGTAGGCGGCGATCAGCGGCACCGGCATGAAGCCGGTAAACCGCGCATGGACGAAGACCTCGTTCCCTTCACCGAAGATCACGCCAGGCTCGTAGGACATCTGCGGGGTAAGAACGTCGACTGGAACCGGCGGTTCGACTGCCCAGTAACGGTCGAGGGACGAGGGGTCGCGATGGGTGAACAGTTCGTCAAGGGCCTTCTCCACGACCGGTACGGCGTCGTGTGCGAGAGGTTCCGGCGATGACCGCACGAGTACCGGCGCGGCGGCCTCGTCCTGGGTGACATCCCAATGCTCGGCGACCTTGCCATCCTCGAAGCGGAAAGTGTCCACGATGACCTTCGTGGTGTCGCCCTGCCCCGTCACCTTGGACGCCACGCTGACCCAGTCGCCGGAGGCGACCACCTTGTGCACGTCGAAGTGCAAGTCCGGCAGCAACGTGATCGCCTTCTTGATGCCGGCCACACCGTCGGGCACCACCGGGTTGTGCTGGACATAGGGATCACGGAAGTAGCGGTCGACCGCACTCGGGTCGTGCCCGTTGAGCAGCTGCTCGACCACCGCGAGGGCGGTCTGCTTGTTCGTCATAATCGGCTCCAGATGGGACGGTGGTTAGGTTTGCTGTCCACAGCACGAGATCGGCAGCGCGTCCTGCCCGCCCCGGCCACGGCGCGGGAGGCACCGGTGAAGCCGGAGACTTCACCGTCGGACGCTCAGCCATGAAGCGGTGTAACGCGGCAGGCACGTTCTCGTCCCTGCGTACCCGGCAGGGAGCCACTGTCGGCCGGACGCCACGGTGACAACATCCGTCAGATGACAGTCGGTGCGGCGGAGACCGCCTCGACGACCAGCCCGGCAACGGGAGCGGCAAGACCGGTTACGACGCGGGCAGCTGGACGACTGCCGAGCGTTGGCCTGCACCGCAGGGGCGGCCAGCCTCCTGAAGAATCATGGCCAGACGCTGGATGCCCGGTCGATCGGCACGACGCCCAGCGCTACACCTCCGACCGCAGAAGTCGTTACCGCCCGGAAACCTTCACCGCGGATGGGCTGGAAGGCCACGGCCTGCACACCGGCGTGGCCGACAGATCGACAGGTCGACAGCTACCCCGCGCGGCGTGAGCACCGCGCAACCTGCCCACGCCTTGAGCAGGGCAGAAGCACACCGGTGAGGAGTCCACGCGGTCCCTGTCCGTTCCTTCCGGTACTTCGTGACCGTCACGACGCCAGTCATCCAACGGGCGCCGCCCGCAGCGCCTGCATCCGACGATGGTCTCCATCAACTTCGGATCGCACGCCACTGGAGCCGACCATGTCCAACAAGGACGTCCTCCGCATCGCCATGCACGAACTCTTCGAGCAGAAAGACCTGACAGCTCTGGACCGATACTGGGCGGAACCGTACGTCCAGCACAGTCCCCATCTTCCCAACGGCCTCGACGCCCTGCGCACGGCCGTGCCGTCGCTCGTCGGCTTCAGCTGGACCCCAGAACGAATCTTCGAAGACGGCGACTACGTCATCGCCCACAGCAAGGTCAGCGGCTGGCTGCCCGACGGCGACGCCGCGATCGTCGACATCTTCCGCTTCGACAACGGCCGCATCGTCGAGCACTGGGACGTCGTCCAGCCCTACGTCACCGCCGAACGGACACTCAGCGGAAACAAGATGGTCTGAGTCCCCACGAGGCACCGGCCCGCTGGCGGACAGTCCGGACGAGATCACCCGTCCTCACCGGCCGCCCCACAAACAACCTCCACCACTGAACCATCAGCCATCCACACACGGCAGGAGAACAACCATGCGAATCGGAATCATCGGAGCCGGCGCGATCGGCACCGCGTTCGCCCGGCGCCTCGTCGCAGCCGGCCACGAGGCGCTGCTGAGCAACAGCCGCGGCCCTGAAACACTCGCAGAACTCGTGGCCGATCTCGGGCCCGGCGCTATCGCCAGCACGAGGGACGAGGCCGCGCAGGCAGAGATCGTGGTGCTTGCCGTGCCCCACCCGCAGGCAGCCAAGGCGCTCGCCGGACTGCCCGACTGGAACGGCCGGGTGCTCGTCGACGCCACCAACGACTTCTCAGCACGCCCGGCACCCGGGCAGCCGACGTCCAGCGAGCAGATCGCCGCGCTGGCCCCCAATGCAAACGTGATCAAAGCCCTCAACCACCTCGGCGCGGCTGTCCTCGGGGCCGAGCCGCAGACCGCCAGCGGAAATCGCGTGCTGTTCGTCTCGGGAGACGACGCAGCCGCCAAAAAGACGTTGAGCGCCGTGCTCACCGAACTCGGCTACGCGCCGATCGATCTTGGCCGCCTCGCCGAAGGCGGAAGGCTGCACCAACTCGGCGGGCCGCTCGTCAGCATCGACCTCGTCCGGCTGGAGCCGAGTCGATGAACAGACTCGCCCTCAACGCAGCAGCGGACAGCCTCGGTTCACCTGCAACTGCATGCGCAGTGCCTCCGGGACTCCTTGGTGGCATCTCGGGTGCAGCAGGGCGCTAACCCAGGTGGTGCCGGGATCGCCGCGATCCGTGACGTCCGCACCGAAGGACAGCTGACCGCCCGTAATCCTGTCTCGGTTGGCGAAGCCTCTGCACGAGATCTCGGACAACCGGTTGGCATGGCGGCGGCCAAGACGTTCAAGAGGCAGAGTTGCCTCGCATCGGCCTTCTGCCTCCGCGATGATCAGGCCCTGCTTCCTGGAGACGCCAGCGAGGCTGGGATGGCGCGCCATCCCAGCCTCGGCTTTCGCCGCCGCGCAGTCGGCTCGTGGCTGTCTACGTGAGGCGGTTTGCCCCGTTGATGCCTGTCCCCAACCGCGGCTTCGCCCGGTCGGCCGGCAGCTTGTCGACGAACGGGTGCTCGGGCATCGAACGCTCGTCCAACCGCCCGGTGAGCAGGAGCCGGCCGGAGGGCGAGAACGCCGTAGCCATCGGCGGAAGCGGACGGTCCCGCGCGGCGAGCGGCAGATTCGACCGCAGGTAGTCCGGAGTCGCACCCCAGGCGAAGTGCGCTTCGCCGGCTCGGGTCACCTGGCGTTCCTCGCCGTTCTCATCGCGCAGCCACAGGTCGTGCTCACGCCGGAAGACTTCGGTCTTGCCGTCCGGGCTGCGAAGCGCGGGCTCCGCGGCGGAGACGGCCGAGTCGCCGTCGGGACCGAGCGCCGCGGCGCCGCCGTCGCCAAGCCGCACCAGGTGCGGCTCGTAAGCGGTGACCGGGATCGTTCCGGGTCGACCAGGACGTATTCGTGGCCGTCGGCGCCGTCGCGGCGGTACCAGAACTCGTCGCCGTCACCGGTCCACCGCGGGTCGATCGCGCGGTTGCGACCAGTCCGGGCAGCCGTTCAGGCACCAGAGCCAGGGCGCTGCGATAGCGCTCATCCATCGTGGGACGCATGGTCGCCTTCTCGGTCGAGGTCAGTGAGCTGACCTTGGTCGGCCGCTGTGCCCGGGACCACCCTCATTCGTCACCGCCTGAGCTTCCGGCCGCGACAGTTGTCGATCCCGCCCGGGGGTGCATCCGGCGGGAGCAACACCCTCAGGCTCACGCCGCTCACGTAGCTCAAGACCATCCGGGCCGCACGTTCCCGCAGCCAGAAAAGTATTTCCTCGATGGTTCCGTAGCTCCTCACTCTTCCAGGTACCAGAGCCTCGACCCCATCCGCGGCGACCCAAGTCGAGCCCACCGTCGGCCGGTTGACCTGTGGACACATCCGCCAGATCGCTGGCTATGGCAGGTGCAACTTCACTCGCGGTACTCGGCTCCCCGCACAGGCGGAGAGCCCCGGTTGACGGCGCTGCCGTTGAACTTCAGAAAATGTCTCCTTCGTGAAAGCGATTCCGGTGAACAACGACCGCACACGGTCCGTGCACGGAACCGCGGCGACGGGTCTCCGGAAACAGGCGTCTATCGTCCTCAGCGGAGACACGAGTCCCAGGTCGCCGGTCCAGCCGCAACCCAGGCCCTGCACCGTCCGCCTTCTCCTGCCTACTCGCTCATGCCTCCATCCGGGTGGCCGCTCATCCTCCGCTCCCAGATTACGCGCAACTTCCGAATCGATCCAGAAAAGGCATGACATCCAATAATGTGCCTTACGTATGCGCGGATCGTCGGCAACCAGCCGTATTCTGGATTCGTCGAGGGAGGCGTCGATGTCGACACTGGTGCGATACACCCGGGACGGAGACGAGCGTGAGATAGATCTGGCGAAGCTCAGCGCGCGTGACTACGAGTTGATCAAGGCGCTGCACCTGAATATCGACCGCGGCGATCGTGTGTTGCTCTGCCAGCAGGCACCTGGCGATGACGACAGCGCGGAGATGTTCGTCAGACACTACCGCGGCCGCTACTGGGCCGTGCACTTCCGCAACGGCAGTTGCACCGCCGACCACGCGATCGTCCCTGAGTCGGACGAACACCGACGACAAAAAGACTACTGGCAACGCGCCGCCGAGGATGCCGGCTACCGGGCTTCCCAGGAATACCGGACCGGTCGCGGAACCATCCTGGACGTAGCGATCGACGGGCCGCACCGCACCGGAATCGAAGTACAGCACTCGGCGATCGAGTCGACCCTCGTCAAGTCGCGCACCACGAAATCATTTGGCGCAGGCTGGCTACCGGTGTGGTTCCTCGACTCCGACAGCACTCCGCCCTGGTTCTACGAGGTGCCAGCACTCGGCTGCAATGACGTGCCATGGAGCACACTGCCCGAGCGTGGAGCAGCCACCGCCGTGGGCCCACGCAAGATGGTTCCAACCCGCTGCACAATCGGCAACTACGGCAGCGGCTGTCCGACCGGCGGCCGCAGCAAGCGAACCCGTCCCAAGCGACCATGCGGGCACTTACACCCGAAACCGGAGCTACGTCACGGCCTGACCGTCGACGACGTCGCACGCATGATCCCCGCCGGAGAGCTCGTCGCAATGCGGGACCTGCTCGGCGATGTCCGCCTGATCTCCGGTACCGATCTCGAGCTGTATCAGGAGATGACCGGGCTCAGCGGCGAATACCAACCAGGCGACAGGCACCGACGTCGAGGACGGTCGGCACCACGAACAGCCGAGTGCGTCAACACAGGCCATCGCAGCGCGACAACAGGTATGTGCGCGAAGTGCGGCTTACGACCACGCGGCCAAGGCGACGTTTTGTGCGAGACCTGCTGGTTGATGATCAGCGGACGCACTGCCGCGGAGCATTACATCGATCTGCCGGCACAGCGCTCATGAGCACCAAGTCGACTGCGGGATGCAACATCGACGCACGTCGGCCATCGTGGCAGGTCGCCAAGCAGGCGAACCTGGCCGGAAGTGTCGGTAGCTTACCGTCACAAACTTTCAACACGTTCTCACTAATTCTACTGGGGCACAGCCGGGGCAAACCCCCTTTTCGAACGGCGTACAACAGCACCGAAGTGCACCCAACTGCCCCAGACTGCCCCAGCCGACCTGCGGATTCACCAAAACCGCAGGTCAGGAGGCCTTGACCCCCGAGGTTGGCTCACCGGGTTCCCCCGCCCGCAGTCCTCGACCCGGTTTTCGCCGCCGCGGATGACCATGTCCTTGATGCGGCCGGTGATGTTGAGGTAGCTGTCACCGTCC
>NZ_JBSFNC010000244.1:0-9125 GCF_053586895.1 Amycolatopsis sp. NPDC003731
CATTCGGGACCTCCGACGTCCCGAATGAGTCATTCGCGACCTTCGGGGAGCCCGGGAGCCCAGGGAGCCCCAGGAGCCCCGGCGCACACACGCACACACGCACACGCGCGCGCCCGCCCTCCCTGGGGGAACCCCCACTTCCAGTCTATCGGCCCCCACTGACAACCCACCCCGAATCCACGCAGTTGTCCACAGCTGTGCCTACCTGTGGACAACTCCTGTGGACAGCCCTACGACCGCTCCCCGAACCGAGCCGCCAAATACCCCTTCACCACGTACTTCGCCTCGGCGACAATCTTCTCGTCGCCGCTCGGCTCGCGGCGGAAAGCCAGCTTCATCAGCGCGTCCGCGACCTCGTTCGCGATCGTGATCGCGAACCGCAGATCCTCCACCGGCCGATCCACCTGTGTGGCCACCAGATCCGTCAGCGAATCCACGATCACCGCGTTGTTGTCGCGCGTCTCGTCCAGCAGCTGGCGGTCGATGATGTCGCCGAAGTGGACCTTCGAAAACCCGGGTACCGTCCGGTGCATCTCCAGGTAGATGTCGAGGATCGAGTCCACGACGTCCCACCAGTGCTCCGGCCCCAGCTGCTTGAGGCGCTCGTTCACCGCGCCCACGAAGCGCTCGAGGTTCCGGGCCGTCAAAGCCTGGACCACGGCTCTCTTGTCCGGGAAGAACTGGTACAGCGAACCCACGGCGACCCCGGCCCGCTTGGCGATCAAAGTCGTCGTCAGCGCGTCGTAACCGAGCTCGTCGATCAACGCCGCGCTCGCGTCGAGCATCTGCTCGACCCTCTTCGCGCTTCGCTGCTGGACCGGCTGGCGGCGTAAGGGGGTGGCTTCCGCCGGCACCTTCGCGGCCTGGATGTCGGACACGGCGCTCCTCCTCGTCTGATCTGGGACTTTATCGTGCCGACGGGCTTCCCCACGGACGAGTGACGACCTAGTATATGAGAACTTTTCATGTTCACCCGTACGGGTGCCCTGACGAAGGGGTCAGCAGCCGGTGCAGAACCCGAACTTCCCGCCCGACTTCCTCTGGGGTGTTTCGACATCGGCGTTCCAGATCGAAGGCGCCACCAGCGAAGGTGGGCGCGGACCGTCCATCTGGGACACCTTCACCGCGACCGAGGGCAAGATCGCCCGCGGTGAACAAGCCAACGTAGCCGCCGACCACTACCACCGCTACCCCGAAGACATCGCGCTGATGGCGGAACTCGGCGTCGGGGCCTACCGGATGTCCATCGCCTGGCCGCGCATCCAGCCCGACGGGAAGGGCGCGCCCAACCCCGAAGGCCTCGGCTTCTACGACAAGCTCATCGACGCCGTCTGCGAGGCCGGGATCGCTCCCGCCGTCACGCTCTACCACTGGGACACCCCCCAAGCCATCGAAGACGACGGCGGCTGGCTCTCCCGGGCGACCGCTGAGCGCTTCGCCGAGTACGCCCGGATCCTCGGAGAGCGCTTCGCCGATCGGGTGAAACTGTGGATTCCGCTCAACGAGCCCATGGTCATGTCCATCTTCGGCTACGGCATCGGCGAGTACGCGCCCGGCAAGGTCCTGCTGCTGGACGCCATTCCCACCGCGCACCACCAGAACCTCGCGCACGGCCTCGCGATCCAAGCTCTGCGCGCGGCGGGTGCCACGAACATCGGCACGGCCAACAACCACTCGCCCATCTGGCCCGCCGACGACGACGCCCAGGACGCCGCGACCTACCTCGACGCGCTGCTCAACCGCCTCTACGCCGACCCGATGCTGCTCGGCACCTACCCCGAAGAGCTGCACCCGCACCTGCCCGCCGGATTCGCCGACGACCTGTCCACCATCGCGCAGCCGCTCGACTTCTACGGCATCAACTACTACGAGCCGCAGGGTGTCGCGATGCCCGGCCCTGGCAACCCGCTGCCCTTCGAGCTGCGGGACATCGAGGGTTACCCGATGACGACGAACGGTTCGCCGATCGTCCCGCACGCCCTGCGCGAACTGCTGCTGGACTTCCACCACCGCTACCAGGACAAGCTGCCGCCCATCCAGATCACCGAGAACGGCTGCAGCTTCGCCGACGAAGTCGCCGAAGACGGTGGTGTCCACGATCCCGAACGCATCGACTTCCTGCACGGTCACCTCGTCGCGCTGCGCGAGGCGATGGACGCCGGCGTCGACGTCCGTGGTTACTTCTGCTGGTCCCTGCTGGACAATTTCGAGTGGTCCAAGGGCTACGCGCCGCGCTTCGGCCTGGTGCACGTCGACTACGAGACCCTGCGGCGGACGCCGAAGGACTCGTTCCACTGGTACCGGAAGCTGGTGCGGAATGAGTGAAACGACCCAGGCGGTCCCCGAGGCGCTCGCCGAACCCACCGTGCGGGTGCGGCCCGGCTGGATGAGCCTGCTGTTCTTCGCCAACATCGCGCTCTGGCTGGGCGTCTACGCGCCGATCCAGGTGCTGCTGCCGAAGCAGGCCGAGCTGCTCGACGCCGTGAACAAGGAAACCGTGCTCGGGGTGGTGATGGGCTTCGGCGCGGCGGTGGCGCTGGTCGCCAACCCCGCGATCGGGCTGCTGTCCGACCGGACCTGCTCCCGGTTCGGCCGGCGGCACCCGTGGACCGTCGCCGGCGCGATCGTCGCCGCCGTCGGGCTGGCGGTGCTGGCGCTGGCGCCGACGGTCGTCGTGATGATCGTCGGCTGGTGCCTCGTGCAGGGCGGCCTCAACGGCATGCTCGCCGCGCTCATGGCCGCCCTGCCCGATCGGGTTCCGGTGGGGCAGCTGGCCGTGGTCGGCGGTCTCGTCGGCATCGCGCAGATGCTCGGCACGGTCCTGGGTGCGGTCGTGGTCGTCGTCGTGCTCGGCATGGCCGGGCTGCCGCTGGCCTACGCGGTCTGCGCGGGGATCGTCGTGATCGGCGCCGCGTTCTTCGTGCTCCGGACGCCGGACGCGCGGCTGCCGGTCGAGTTCCGGCCGCCGTGGGTGCTGCGCCAGGTGCTGCGGGACTTCTGGGTGTCGCCCCGGAAGTACCCGGACTTCGCGTGGGCGTGGAGCTGCCACTTCATGATCAACCTCGGCAACGCGTTCGGCACGCTCTACCTCTTGTTCTTCCTCCAGGACGCGGTGCACTACCCGGACCCGGAGAACGGCCTGCTGATCATGATGGGCCTGTACGGTGTCGCGCTCGTCGCCGGCGCCGCGCTCGCGGGGCACTTCTCCGACAAGTCCGGACGGCGCAAGCCGTACGTCCTGGTGGCCTCCGGAGTGATGGCACTGGCCGCTTTGCTGCTCGTCGTCTGGCAGAGCTGGCCGGTCGCGCTCGCCGCGTCCCCGCTGCTCGGCGTCGGCTTCGGGGCGTACATGGCGGTCGCGCTGGCGATGTTGACGCAGGTGCTCCCCGCGGCGCAGAACCGGGCCAAGGACTTCGGCATCATCAACATCGCGAACTCGCTGCCGCAGGTGGTCGCGCCATTGGTGACGCCGCTGGTGCTCGCCTACCTCGGCGGATATCCGGGGCTCTTCGCGGCTTCGGCGATCGCGACGCTCTTGGCCGCGGTGCTCGTGCTGCGCGTGAAGGCGGTTCGCTAGACGTGGAACCGCGGGCCGGTGCCGGTCGGGGGAGGGGAGTGCAACGGCACCGGCCCGCGGAATTCGTGGGCCGCTCGGGCGAACAGAGCGGGTGAACCAGTGGTCCATACCGCTTGTGTTGATCAATCTAGCGGGGGATTACCGCCTGGGCTAGGCCTAACGCGGATTTTTTTCGATTAATCGCGGTGGGGACCGGGTGTTGGCCGAGGACTGGTTCGCGCTGCTCGGGGGTGCGGGCGAAACAGTCCTCGGCCGGGGCGAGTGCAGACGCGGGTCCGATGGGGCGATCGGCCGGCCGCGGCTCGCCGGTTCAGGGGGTCAGGCCGTGACCGCTCGGCGCGGGTTCACGAGCGCGTGGCGACCGGTGGTCTCGGCCGCGGAGGGCGGCGCGGGGTGGGCCGGGACGGGGCTCTTGCGGCGGCCCTGCAGGCGGCGGTCCGTCGCGGACTGTTGCTGCGGGGCCAGGCCGCCGGCCACCAGGTGTTCGTGCGCGACCTGCCAGACCGAGCACGGCGCCTTGCAGCGGTGCCACCGGGTCGAGCAGGTCGGGCAGTCGCCGCGCTCGTCGGGCTCGTGCATCTTCAGCATCGCGCGCCACGCCTCGGTCAACCGGGGCAGTTCGGAGCGCGCGACCGAGACGAGCGACTGGGCGTCGGCGCGGTTCGCCAGGTCGGTCAGCATGTCGAGGCGCTCCCAGACCGCGTTGCGGAGGACCTGCCCGAGTACCTGATCCATGTCAGCTCACCGTTACCTTTCCGCCATCTTGGCGGCTTCGTTGAGCGCGGCGCGCAGCTGTCCGAGCTGGCCGGACGTCAGCCGCGCGGTCTCACCGGGAGGCGAGACCAGTACCACCTGGTTGTCTTCGACGAACACCGTCACCGCGCGTTCGCGGCTGATGAGGTCGCCGCACTGCACGCGCCACACGAGCTGGCCGCCCTCGTAGTGGCGGACGCTCGCGGTGCGGGGGTCCACCGCGGCGGCCGGGGTGACGGGACGGACAGCGGGGGCGGGAGAGACCATCGCCGTCCGCACGGCGCGGGTCGCCGTGCCGGCATGTCCCCCTGCGAACGAGTCCACGAACTCCACGCCCTTCTCCGCTCTGTCAAAAGTGTCCGAAGATGCCTTCTGCAACATCGCCTTGTCACGACGCTGCGGTTTTCGTAGCTCTCCGTGATCGCTACCGGTGTGCGGCCGGTGACGGAGATCTGACAACTACAGTGAGGTGAAACCGAGTGCGATAGAAGGTGGAATCGGCGTCATAGCGGTGACTGGGCTCGGTTCCACGGTAAGCGGTCAGCGGACTTCGCCCCGACCGATCAGGGCACCAGTTCGGCTGTTCACACGGTTCCGCAGGTTTGCCTACGCTGTTTCACAGACGCCCGACCGGACAGTGGAGGGGGCGCGATGGACGCCAGTAACGGTGGCAGTGCCGAAGCCCGGCAGAGCCACGCAGTTCCCGCTGACGCGTGGGAGCAGCCGGAGATGAGAACGGCTCTCGCGTCGCGCGAGATCAGCGCCGTTTACCGGCTCCTGCGCAAGCACGGTGTCTCGCAGCGCCAGATCGCCGCGATGACCGGCCAGTCCCAGTCCGAGGTGTCGGAGATCCTCAAGGGTCGCCAGGTCATGGCCTACGACGTGCTCACGAGGATCGCCGACGGCCTGGGCGTCCCCCGTGGATACATGGGCCTCGCCTACGACGAGGCCACGGCGATACGGGTCGTCGGCTCCGCCGACGGCCAGCAGGCTGAGGAGGACGAGTCCGTGAAGCGACGGAGGTTCCTCGCGCACGCTGCCCAGGTCACGATGGGTGCGGCGGTGTTCGGTCCGGAATCGGGCACCTGGGCGGCCGGGCCGGCCAGGACGCCGGCGCCCGGGCGCATCGGCATGACCGACGTCCGCCAGGTCGAAGCCGCGACGCGGGCGCTGCGGGCGCTCGACTACCAGTACGGCGGCGGGTTCTGCCGCGACGCCGTGGTGGCCCAGCTGTCCTGGGGCCAGCAGATGCTCGAGGCGCACGGCACGGAAATCGTCAAAAACCGGCTGTACGTCGCGCTCGCCGACCTCCACTCGCTGGCCGGCTGGACCTCCTTCGACACCGGCCTGATGGACTCCGCCCGCGGCCACTTCGCGAACGCGCTGGACCTGGCCAAGCAGGGCGAAAACCACCCGCTGGTGGCCAACGTGCTCTACCGCATGGGCCGCGTCTACCTGCACCAGGACGCCCCGAACGACGCGCTGAAGCTGTTCCAGCTGGGCCAGATCGCCGCTCAGGAAAGCGGTTCCGAGCTGGCCGTCTCCGTGCTCTGCGCGAACGAAGCCTGGGCCTACGCAATGATGGGCAACGAAGAGCAGGCGGTGAAGCTGCTCGGCCGGAGCAAGGACGAGTTCGAACGCGCCAACCTGGCCGAAGCCGAGTCGTGGGTCAAGTTCTTCACCGAGACCGACGTCTACGCCATGGTCGGCACCGTCCACACGGTCCTCGCGCAGAAGAACGCCGAGCACACGAAGTACGCGATCCCGGCGCTGACCAGGGCCGTCGAGTCCTACGACGACGAGATGGCCCGCTCGAAGACGTTCATGCTGAGCGCGCTCGCCACCAACCACCTGCTCGACGGCGACCTCGACCACGGCGCCAAGGTCGGCGGCAAGGCCATCGACTGCGCCGAGGGCATCAAGTCGGAGCGGGTCAAGGACCGGATGCGGCCCCTGCAGGAAGAGGCCGAGCGCCGCCGCAACAACGCCGACGCCCGTGACCTCGCCGACCGCCTCCACGCTTTCTACGCCGCCTGACCCCGAGAGCGCCGGCGCGGTTTTGGACGGCCGGTTCACCTCGGGGAAGCTGCGTGGCGTGCTGGCCGAGACCTGCTCGCTGCTGGGCTTCGACCCGGCGGGCGCACGGTTGCTGCGGTTCACCAACAACGCGGTGTACGCGCTGGTCAGCGCGCCTTTCGTGGTCCGGATCGTCGGCTCGACGCAGCTGCGGCACCGGGTCGGCACGGTCGTGCGCGTGGCCCGGCACTTCGAGCGCCACGGCGTCCCCGCGATCCGGCTCCTCGGCGACGTCGAGCAGCCCCTGGAGGTGGGCGGGCACCTGGTGACCGTGTGGCACCAGGTGCCGAGCATCGGCCGGGCGGCGACGTCGGTCGACCTGGCCCGGCTGCTGCGCCAGGTGCACGCCCTGCCCCCGCCGCCGGACCTCGCCGAGTGGGCGCCGTTCGCCGCGGTGCGGGCCCGGGTGTCCGACGCCGAAGAGATCAGCGACGCCGACCGCGAGTTCCTGCTCGACCGCTGCGCCGAACTCGAAGCCGAGCTGGCCGAGCTGGAGTTTCCGCTGCCCAGGGGCCTGGTCCACGGCGACGCGTACCCCGGCAACGTCATCCCCGGGCCGGACGGGCCGGTGCTCTGCGACTTCGATTCCTCGTGCGTCGGCCCGCCGGAGTGGGACCTGACGCCGCTGGCGGTCGGCCGTGAGCGGTTCGGCGACCCGCAGGTGGCATACCGGACGTTCGCCGCGGCGTACGGCTTCGACGTGACGTCGTGGCCGGGGTTTGCCGTGCTCCGCGGCATCCGCGAGCTGAAGCTGACGACGAGCGTGCTGCCCATCCTGCGCAGCCGGCCGCAGGTGCGGCCCGAGCTCTTCCGCCGTCTGGACGATCTTCGGAACGGCCGGACGGACGTGCGCTGGACGCGTTACCGCTGACCCTCATCTGTCACTTGGTGTGATCGACACCACAAGCTGCACGTGCATTCGCCGACTGCAAATGACCGTTCGTCGCATCCAAAAGGCGGTCAGCTCTGGGTAGAAAGTTCGGCTCGACCAGTCACCCCCAATGGATGCCGGATCATCCCAATGCGCAAGTTGCAGCTACTCGCCGTGACTTCGGACCGGGTCCTACCTGCGGCGACGACGTTTCAGGAGGCGACGACCGGCGCCCGCGTCAGCACGACGGCGAACCCGAACGCCAGGCCCATCACCGTCAGCTCGAGCGTCGCCCAGGCGGCGAGCGCCGTGCGGTCGTGCCGGACGATCCGCGGCATCAGGCGCCAGCGGACGTTCGCGCCGAGCAGCGCGATGGCGCCGGTGCAGACGAGCTTCAGGACGAGCAGCTGCCCGTACGGCGTGGTGAAGATGGCCGCCCAGAAGCCGATGGTCGGGTTGAGCGAGATCTCGGCCAGGCCGTTGAACAGCCCGGTGGCGGCGGAGATCACCAGGCAGAGGGTCGCGAGCTTGGAGAACCGCGGCAGCGCGTGCGCCAGCAGCGTCCGGTTCGCCACCAGGAGCACGGTCATCGCGCCGAGGCCGCCGGTCCAGGCGACCGCGCTCATGACGTGCAGCTCCATCGAGATCATCGTGTAGTCGTGGTAGTTCCAGTTCGACGCGTGCCCGGTGACCGGCAGCGGCAGCAGCGCGAACAGGCCGAGCCCGACCCGGACCTCGGCGGGCACCTTCTCGCCGAACCGCAGCGCCAGCGCGCCGATGCCGGCGTGGACGAGCGCGAGCACGGCGACGATGACGAGCGCCTTCCCTGCGCCGACGTCGGCGATGTACTGCCCGATGTCCGACGGCGAGAGCGTCGGCGAACCCGGCTTGTACTCCGCGGTCTGCAGGATCAGCGCGACGACCGCGGTGGTGGCCCAGACGAGCGCGGCCGCGACGCCGGCCGGGCGGGCCAGCCGCATGACCGGTTCGGTCAGCTTCGGCCGGTCGTAGCCGACGAGCACGGACAGCAGCGCCAGCCCGATCGTGGTGACCGCGGCGAGGTCGAGCAGGACCCGGACGACCGGGATGCCGGCCGAGACCACCGCGTCGGGCTGCACCACACCGGGGACCGGGGCGGTGGCGGTCAGCGCGACACCGATGAGGGCGCCCAGCAGGCCCGCCGTCACGACGCAGAGCAGTGTCGAGTAGCGGACCTTCGTGGTGGCCTCGGCCTGGGTCATCAGTTCTTCTCTTCGATCTTGCCGCCGGCGCGCAGCGCCACGGTCAGCCCGATCGCCAGCAGCACGACGGCGCCGGCGATCCAGACCCAGATCGGCACGCCGGTGGACGACGACTGCTGCGGGGACGCCGACGAGGAGCCGCCGGGCGACCTCGCCGCGTCGACGGTGGCCGGCGTGCCGGTGCCCGCGGCCGTCAGCGTGAAGCTGAGCTCACCGGTCACCGGGTGGCCGTCCGCGGACAGCACCCGGTAGCCGACGGTGTACTTCCCGGCCGGGCCGAGCGGCCGCAGGGGCGCACTGATGACGTTGTTCACCACGGTGATCGGCCCCTCGGCCCACTGGCCGCCGCCGGGTCCGGTCACCGCGATCTGGTTGACGTCCGCGCCCTGCACGTACTGGTCGAAGGTCAGGCTGATCTTCGCCGGGCCGGCGGCGACGGACGAGCCGTTCGCCGGGTCCGAGGAGATCAGCACGTTGTGCGCCAGCGCCGGGGTGGCCGTGCCGAGCACGGCCCGAACCAGCCGCGGCCCGCGTTGTTGACGAGCACGTCGATTCCTCCGAACCGCTCCTCCGCCGCCTTGACCGCCGCACGCACCTGCTGGGCATC
>NZ_JBSFNC010000245.1:0-9084 GCF_053586895.1 Amycolatopsis sp. NPDC003731
CGCCCCAATGTGGCGTTCGGTGCGTCAGACGCAACCAACGCCACATTGGGGCGCTTGACGCAGGTGACACGAGAAGCCTGGAGCGTCACACCGGGTGACCCACTGCCGGACGCCGCGCACTGTCGGACCCGCCGCCTAGACTCAGGCGCATGACAGCCACGACCAGCACGTCAGCGGCGCCGGCCACCCCGGCGCCGCTGGTGGACGCGACTCGCGATGACGCGAGCCTGCGCCGCTTCCTGCTCGGGCTGCCCGGTGTCGACCAGGTCGGCGTCGAGCAGCGCGCGGCGGGCCTCGGCACGCGCAGCATCAAGAAGGACGCCAAGCGGTGGGCCATCGACACCGCCATCTCCATGGTCGACCTGACCACCCTGGAGGGCGCCGACACCCAGGGCAAGGTCCGGGCGCTGGCCGCGAAGGCCGTCCGCCCCGATCCGGAACGCCAGGACACCCCGCGCGTCGCCGCCGTCTGCGTCTACCCCGACCTGGTCGCCACCGCCGTCGAAGCGCTGAAGGGCAGCGGCGTGCACGTCGCCAGCGTCGCCACCGGCTTCCCCGCCGGGCGCACCAGCCGCGAGATCAAGCTGGCCGACACGAAGATCGCCGTCGAGGCCGGCGCGCACGAGGTCGACATGGTGATCGACCGCGGCGCCTTCCTCGAAGGCCGGTACATGGCCGTCTTCGAAGAGATTCGCGCGGTGAAACAAGCCTGCGGCGACGCGCACCTGAAGGTCATCCTCGAAACCGGCGAGCTGGCGACCTACGACAACGTGCGGCGCGCGTCGTGGCTGGCGCTGCTGGCCGGCGGGGACTTCATCAAGACGTCCACCGGCAAGGTCTCCCCCGCCGCGACGCTGCCGGTCACGCACATCATGCTGCAGGCGGTCCACGACTGGCACGTCCAGACCGGCGAGCTGCGCGGCGTCAAGCCCGCGGGCGGCATCCGGACCACGAAGGACGCGATCAAGTACCTGGTCGCCGTGCACGAGGTCGCCGGCGAGCAGTGGCTGACCCCGGACCTGTTCCGCTTCGGCGCGTCCAGCCTGCTCAACGACCTGCTGCTGCAGCGCCGCACCCAGGTGGACGGCCACTACAGCGGCCCCGACTACGTGACGGTGGACTGATGCCTGTTTTCGAGTACGCACCGGCGCCCGAATCGCGCGCCATCGCGAACCTGAAGGACTCCTACAAGCCGTTCGTCAACGGCGAGTTCGTCGACGGCTCGGGTGAGCCGCTCAAGACGATCAACCCGGCCACCGAAGAGGTCCTCGCCGAGGTCGGCACCGCGTCGAAGTCCGATGTGGACACCGCGGTGAAGGCCGCCCGCAAGGCGTACGACTCCGTGTGGTCGAAGATGCCGGGCACCGAGCGGGCCAAGTACCTGTTCCGCATCGCGCGGCTGATCCAGGAGCGTTCGCGCGAGCTCGCCGTGCTGGAGAGCCTGGACAACGGCAAGCCGATCAAGGAGTCGCGCGACTCCGACGTCCCGACGGCTGCCGCGCACTTCTTCTACCACGCGGGCTGGGCCGACAAGCTGGCGTACGCGGGCTACGGCCCGAATCCGCAGCCGCTCGGTGTCGCGGGGCAGATCATCCCGTGGAACTTCCCGCTGCTGATGCTGGCCTGGAAGATCGCCCCGGCGCTGGCCACCGGCAACACCGTGGTCCTGAAGCCGGCCGAGACGACGCCGCTCACCGCGCTCGTCTTCGCCGAGATCTGCCAGCAGGCCGAGCTGCCGCCGGGCGTGGTGAACATCCTCCCGGGCGCGGGCGACATCGGCGCGTCCATCGTGGAGCACGCCGACATCGACAAGATCGCCTTCACCGGCTCGACCGAGGTCGGCAAGGCGATCCAGCGCCAGGTCGCGGGCACAGCGAAGAAGCTGACCCTGGAACTGGGCGGCAAGGCGGCGAACATCGTGTTCGAGGACGCGCCGCTCGATCAGGCCGTCGAGGGCATCGTCAACGGCATCTTCTTCAACCAGGGCCACGTCTGCTGCGCGGGCTCGCGCCTCCTGGTCCAGGAGTCCATCGCCGAAGAGGTCCTCGAAAAACTGCGCTACCGCGTCTCGACGCTGCGCATCGGCGACCCGCTGGACAAGAACACCGACATCGGCGCGATCAACTCCGCCGAGCAGCTGGCGAAGATCCGCGGGCTCGTCGAGTCCGGCGACGCCGAGGGCGCGCAGCGCTGGACCAGCCCGTGCCCGGTCCCGGACCGCGGGTTCTTCTTCGCCCCGACGGTGTTCGCGAACGTCCACCAGTCGATGCGGATCGCCCGCGAGGAGATCTTCGGCCCGGTGCTGTCGGTGCTGACGTTCCGCACGCCGGACGAGGCCGTCGCGAAGGCGAACAACACGCCGTACGGGCTCTCGGCCGGCATCTGGACCGAAAAGGGCTCCCGGATCCTGTGGATGGCGAACCAGCTGCGCGCCGGCGTGGTCTGGGCCAACACCTTCAACCGCTTCGACCCCGCCGCCCCGTTCGGCGGCTACCAGGAATCCGGCTTCGGGCGCGAAGGCGGCCGCACCGGGCTGGAGGCGTACCTGAATGTCTGACCGGATTTCCGTCGCCAAGACGTACAAGCTGTACATCGGCGGCAAGTTCCCGCGTTCGGAGTCCGGCCGGGTGTACCCGGTGACGGACGGCAAGGGCAAGTTCCTGGCGAACGCGGCCCACGCGTCCCGCAAGGACGTCCGCGACGCGGTGGTGGCCGCGCGCAAGGCGTTCCCCGGCTGGTCCGCGGCGACGGCGTACAACCGCGGCCAGGTGCTCTACCGGGTGGCCGAGGTCCTGGAGGGCCGCCGCGACCAGTTCGTCTCCGAGGTTTCGGCGTCGGAAGGCCTCGGCGGCAAGAAGGCCGAGGCCATTGTGGACGCGGCGATCGACCGCTGGGTCTGGTACGCGGGCTGGACGGACAAGATCGCCACGGTCCTCGGCGCGGCGAACCCGGTGGCGGGCCCGTACTTCTCGTTCACGGTCCCGGAGCCGACGGGCGTGGTCGGCGTCCTGGCGCCGCAGGCCTCGTCGTTGCTGGGCCTGGTGGAAGTGCTGGCCCCGGTCCTGGCGACGGGCTCGACGGCGGTGGTGGTGTCGAGCGCGGAGCGGCCGCTGCCGGCGATCACGCTGTCGGAGGTCCTGGCGACCTCCGACGTCCCGGGCGGCGTGGCGAACATCCTGACCGGCCGGGCGGCCGAGCTGGGCCCATGGCTGGCTTCGCACGGTGACGTCAACGCGCTGGACCCGACGGGAGCGGCCCCGGCGGACCGCCCGGGGCTTGCCCGCGAAGCGGCGAACACGGTGAAGAGGGTGCTGACGGTCCCGGACGCGGAGCCGGACTGGGCGGCAGCGCCGGACATCACCCGCCTGCGGCGGTACCTGGAGGCGAAGACGGTCTGGCACCCACTGGGCGTCTGAGTTCCGACGGCGGAGGCCACCACTCGCTCCGGCGGGTGGTGGCCTTCATTCTTGTGGTGGATTCTCCGCCGCGCCCGGTCGATCTACGCTCGATGTAATCGGGCACTCACTCGACGTGATCGGGAGCTCCGTGGAGGCTCACGCCGGCTTCACGACGCTGATGGCGCTGCGCGCGAAAGCCGGCGAACTGGCCGCTCTCCGCGCGCTCGTCCGGCCCGCCCAGGTCCGGCGGGTTCAGCCACTGCTGCAGTTCGACCCGGGCCGGAAGAACCCCGCCGATCAGCTCGCCGACGTCGAACAGATCGCCCGCCACCTGCACCGGCTGGGCAGGCGCTGCTGGATCGACGCCTCCGACGTGGCGGACCAGCCCGGGTTCGGCGCCGGTGGTGCCCTCGGACGGCTGGCCGACCACCTGGCCGGTCCGGCCGACCTCTTGGACGAGGACTGGCCGGTCGCGTTCGTCCCGGTGGTGCGCAGCGACGCCACCGAGCAGTCGGCCGCGGCTCTGGGGCGCCTCGGCGCCGAATTGGGGGCCGGAGCCGCCGTCCGGATCCGGCCGGGCACGGCCGACCGGGACACCCTCGGCCGGATCATCGAGCGGCTCGGCCTCGAGCCGGGCGACATCCACATCGTCGTGGACCTCCAGTACGTCGCCGAGGCAACGACCGCCCGGGTCGAGGGAGCCGCGGCCATCCTGACCGCCCTCGCCGAGGTGGGCACCTTCGGATCGACGACCTTGCTGACCGGTTCGATCCCGAAGACACTCGGGCAGACCGCGACCTGGGAACAGCCGCGTGCGGAGGAAGTGCTCTGGGAACGCCTGGTGCGCGCCGGTGCCGGGCACCTGCGATTCGGCGACTACGGCGCCGTGCACCCGGTCCCCGGTCCGGGCTTCGGCAGCAAGCACGTCGCGCTGAAGTACACGTGCCCGCACCGGTGGCTCTACTCGCGGGAGCGGATGCCGGACGAGAACGGCGGAGAGCCCGCCCGCGGCCGCGCCCTCCGGGTCGTGTGCCGCCGCGTGACCGAATCGGCGGGCTACGCCGGCCCGGACTTCTCCTGGGGAGACGGCGAAATCCACGCGGTGGCGGCGGGCGCCGGAACGGCTCTGGGCGACACCAGCAAACCGGTCGCGTTCGCGACCTCACACCACCTGGCCTACCTGGCCACCCGCGCCGCTAGCTCATCGTCACCGAGAAATCCGACAGCGTGAACCGCGCCTTGCCGCCGCCGGTCGAGCAGAACTCGATGCCGTAGCCGATCTGGTTGATCGTCGGGTTGGGTGGGATCAGGCCCTTGCCGATCGCCCAGGCGATCATCGCCTTCAGGTCGACGCTGCCCGAATACTGCGTCGAGCGGGACACGAACGCCACGTACCCCTCGTCGTCCGCCCAGACGTCGTAGGTGAAGCCGCCCGCCGTGTACGTGGTCAGCTTGTCGCCCGCCGGGACCTGCTTGCGGTTCTCCGTCCAGACCATCAGCTCGCTGACGCCGGCGCCGTTGCCCACTCCGTTCAGCCACAGGTCGTACGCCACGTCGTAGATGCCCACCCCGGGGCCGCGGCCGGCGAACGTCGATTTGATCACCGAATAGTCGTTGAACGGTTTGCCGTTCTGGTTGTTGATGTCCTTGTGCACGTTCGGATAGGTTTTCACCGACGTCGAATCGGGTTGGGTGGAATCGACGTACCAGTTGTCGTACGCGCACGCGCGCAGTGTTTCCGGGCCCGCTTCCCCGGCGTTCCACATGTTGTTGTGGACGTAATAGCCGCCGTCCGTCCAGCCGCCGTCGGGGTCGCTGGTGGTGAACTCCGGGGTGCGGCAGTTCCGCACCGGCGTGGCCGATGGCGGGGTCGGCGTCGGCGGAGGTGCAGGTCGGGACGTCGAAGGCGTCGGCGACGAGGAAGAAGAAACCGGCGCCGGCGACGAAGAGGACGAGGTCACCGGCACAGGCGGCGACGCGGCCGCCACGCCGTCGACGGGCGTGCCGCCGCACCCGGCGAGCACCGGGAAGGAAATCGCCAACAACACGGCCAGCGTTCTTCGTCGCATTTTCCCGCCCGCAGCTGCAATTCCGGCAGAACGAGGCGGAACCCTAACACGGAATACCGGGAAATCAGTCCGGGTCGAGGTCGCCGGAAGTGATCGGACGGCCGGGCAGCTCGGTACCCGGCCGCGCGCTGAGGCCGTCGATCATGATGCCGACGCACCGGCGGGCCGCCATCGCCGCCACCTCCGGCGTCTTCGCGCGCGCCTGACGCAGGAGCGTCGCGAACAGGATCGCGATGTCGCCCGAGCCGACGTCGTCGCGGAGCTTGCCCTCGGCCTGCGCGCCGTCGACGAAGCCGTCGAGGACCGCCAGGATCTCGTCGCGCAGCCGGCGGACCTCCGGATCGCCCTTGAGGATCACCAGCGCGCGATGCGACACCATCGCCAGCTGCACGCTCAGCTGCAGCTCCACCGACTGCCGCAGCAGCCGCTCCAGCGCGCGCCACGACGACGTCTCCTCGGCCGCGATCATCCGCGCGTCGATCAGCACCCGCTCGAAGTTGTCCATCGCGACCGCGCGGACCAGCGCGTCGCGGTCCGGGAAGCGGCGGTACAGCGTGCCGACGCCGACGCCGGCCGCGCGGGCGATCTCCTCCATCGGCACCTCGGGACCGGAAACGGCGAAGATGGTCTTCGCGGCGGCCAGGATCTGGTCGCGGTTGCGGCGCGCGTCCGCCCGCAGGGTGGTCTCGGGGTCTGCCGTCATGCCGTTCGCCTTCCGCTGAATCGCGCGGGGTGATTCTCGCACGGCCAACCGGCCACACACCGCCTCCTCGAATGGGTAGGCGGCACCTAGTGGACGACTTCCTTCCGCTTCGGTACCTTGGGCAAGAGAACCGGAATGTAATCCTCCGCATACTTTCCGTCCGATTTAGGGGGTCCGAAATGACTGATTTGGCCGAGCCCGCGACCCGGGACGAGACCTTCCCGCTGGTCCGGACCTGCCCGTTCGCCCCGCCGCCGGCCTACGAGAAACTGCGCGAAGCCGGCCCGGTCCACCGCGTCACCCTGCAGTCCGGCCAGGAGGCGTGGGCGGTGACGCGGCTGGAGGACGTCCGGCAGATGCTGACCGACCCGCGGTTCAGCTCCGACCGGTTCAACCCCGGGTTCCCGGTCCTCCTCAAGTCGGGGCGGCCGCAGCGGCGGAGCAACTTCACCGCGTCGCTGATCAACATGGACCCCCCGGAGCACGGCTCAGCCCGGCGCGAGGTCGTCGGCGAGTTCACCGTCAAGCGCATGAAGGCCCTGCAGCCGCGGATCCAGCAGATCGTCGACGACCACATCGACGCGGTCCTGGCCGGCCCGAAGCCCGCCGACCTGGTCTCGGCGCTGTCGCTGCCGGTGCCGTCGCTGGTGATCTGCGAGCTGCTCGGCGTCCCGTACGCCGACCACGACTTCTTCCAGGTGCGCAGCTCGACGCTGCTCAACCGGGAGGTCGACCAGGAAACCCGGATGAAGGCCGTCGACGAGCTGCAGGCGTACCTCGACCAGCTGGTCACCACGAAGGAAGCGGAGCCGACCGACGACCTGCTCGGCCGCCAGATCCTCAAGCAGCGCGAAGAGCACGGCGACGTCGCCCACGACGACCTCGTCTCCCTGGCCTTCCTGCTGCTCATCGCCGGGCACGAGACGACGGCGAACATGATCTCGCTCGGCACCGTCGCGCTCCTGGAGAACCCGGACCAGCTCGCGATCATCAAGAACGACCCCGGCAAGACCCTCGACGCCGTCGAGGAGCTGCTGCGGTACTTCACCATCGCCGAGTTCGCGACCTCGCGCGTGGCCACCGAGGACGTCGAGCTCGGCGGGCAGCTGATCCGCGCGGGCGAGGGCGTGCTCGGCCTCAGCTACTCCGGCAACCGCGATGCCGAGGCGTTCGAGAACGCCGACGAGCTCGACCTCGAACGCGGCGCGCGCCACCACGTGGCGTTCGGCTTCGGCCCGCACCAGTGCCTCGGCCAGAACCTCGCCCGGATGGAGCTGCAGATCGTCTTCGACACGCTGTTCCGCCGCATCCCGGAACTCAAGCTGGCCGCGCCGGTGGACCAGCTGCCGTTCAAGCACGACTCGTCGATCTTCGGCCTCTACTGCCTGCCCGTGACCTGGTGAGGGGGACGCCATGACCGCCGTCCACGAGTTCCCGATGACCCGGACCTGCCCGTTCGCGCCGCCGCCGGCGTACGCCGAGATCCGCGAGGAGGAGCCGGTCACGCGGGTGCGGCTGCCCGCCGGCAAGCAGGCCTGGGTGGTCAGCAAGCACGAAGACGTCCGGACCGTGCTGAACGACCGGCGGTTCAGCGCCGACCGGCAGCACCCGGACTTCCCGCAGCTGGTGCCGGGCCTCCGGCGGCCGGACGACGAGCGCACCATGATCACCATGGACGCGCCCGAGCACGGGCCGGCCCGCAAGGCCGTGCTCGGCGAGTTCACCGTGCGCCGGATGGAGGCACTGCGGCCGCGGATCCAGGAGATCGTCGACGAGCGGATCGACGCGCTGCTGGCCGGCCCGAAACCGGGCGACCTGGTCGAGATGCTGTCGCTGCCGGTGCCGTCGCTGGTCATCTGCGAGATGCTCGGCGTGCCGTACGCCGACCACGACTTCTTCCAGACCCAGACGGCGAAGCTGATCAAGCGCGACACGCCCCCGCTGGAGCGGCGGGCCGCGGTCGAGTCCGTGCGCGGCTACATGAGCGACCTGATCGCCGGCAAGGAGGACAACCCGCCGGACGACCTGCTCGGCCGGCAGATCGTCAAGCTGCGCGAAGAGGGCACCTACCGGCGGCCCGCGCTGGCCGCGACCGGGTTCCTGCTGCTCCTGGCCGGGCACGAGACGACGGCGAACATGATCTCCCTCGGCACGGTCGGGCTGCTGGAGAACCCGGACCAGCTGGCCCTGGTCAAGGACGACCCGGGCAAGACGCTCGACGCCGTCGAGGAGCTCCTGCGGTACTTCACCATCGTCGACGCCGCCACGGCCCGGCTGTGCGTCGAGGACGCCGAGGTCGGCGGGCAGCTGATCCGGGCGGGCGAGGGCGTGCTGGCGCTGGGCTACGCGGCCAACCGCGACGAAGCGGCGTTCGAAAACCCCGACGAACTGGACATCGAACGCGGCGCGCGCCACCACGTCGCCTTCGGCTTCGGCCCCCACCAGTGCCTCGGCCAGAACCTCGCCCGGATGGAACTGCAGATCGTCTTCGACACGCTCTTCCGCCGGATCCCCGGCCTGAAGCTGGCCGCGCCGGTCGACGACCTGCCGTTCAAGGACGACGCGGCCATCTACGGCCTGTACCGGCTGCCGGTGACCTGGTAGAGACGAACTGCCAAACCACCACAGGAGAAGAGGACCATGAAGATCATCGCGGACACCGGCAAGTGCGTCGGCGCCGGTCAGTGCGTGCTCACCGAGCCGTCGCTGTTCGACCAGAGCGAGGAGGACGGCACGGTCATCGTGCTCGACGACCAGCCGCAGGGGGAGCTGGTCGAGAAGGCCCGCGAAGCGGTGCACGTCTGCCCGAGCCAGGCCCTCTCCCTCCAGGAGTGACGCACGGTGAGGGCCACCTCGGGGTGGCCCTCACCGCTGCCTGCTACTTGACCGCGTGCTCGGTCCTGATCACGCGTGT
>NZ_JBSFNC010000246.1:0-8850 GCF_053586895.1 Amycolatopsis sp. NPDC003731
CGCCCGGTCCCATTCCGAACCCGGAAGCTAAGCCTGACAGCGCCGATGGTACTGCAACCGAAGGGTTGTGGGAGAGTAGGACACCGCCGAACTTAATTTAGGAGAGGGCCTGGGCCCGGTCGAGACCAACAGTCTCCCGGCCCAGGCCCTTTTCTCATGTCCGGGACACGGTCAGCTCGGCCGAGCCGGCGGCCGCCGCCGCAATGGTGACGACAACACCAGCGATGTGCTCGTCTCCCCGTACCGCTGCACCTTCTCCAGCAGCTCCTCCAGCTCCGCGGTGTCCCGGCACAGCACCCGCAGGACCCAGCACTCGTCACCCGTCACGTGATCCGCGGCCACCACCTGCGGCAGCGGCAACACCGCCGCCCGGAACCGCGGCGTGTCCAGGCTCCGCACCCGCGCCCGGACCAACGCCTCGATCGGCAGCCCCAGCTTCGTCGTGTCCACGCTCGCCGCGTAGCCCGTGATCACTCCGCGCTCCTCGAGACGGCGGACCCGCTCCGTCACCGCCGAGCCCGACAGCGATACCCGGCGGCCGAGCTCCGAGAAACTCAGTCGGCCGTCCTCCTGGAGGAGCTCCAAGAGGCGCCAGTCGACGTCGTCGAGGTGGTCCACCGCAACTCTCCCGGATTCGCAGGGCCAGAACAGGGAAATCCCCGGCCGGGCCGGGCTTCCACGCCGATTCTGCCCTGTCCGGAAACCCGCTGTCCCAGCAGGATTTACCCCATGACGCGCACACTCGCCTTCCCCGCCGCCGCACCCGAGGCCGCCGCCGCGCACTTCGCGGCCGAGCTCGGCTTCGAGGTCGATCCCGACGACCTCGTCCAAGACCTCGAAGCCGGCCGCACCGACGGCTACGTCGTCGTCGAAACGCGAGCGCCCGAAGCCTTCGCCCACGCCCGCATCCCCGGCGCGATCAACCTGCCCTACCGGGACATGACACCGGAAAGCACGCAACACCTCGACCGCGACCTCGTGTACGTCTGCTACTGCGAAAGCACCGTCTGCAACGCCGCCACCAAGGGCGCGCTCAAGCTCGCCCAGCTCGGCTTCAAGGTGAAACGGCTCTCCGGCGGCATCACGAGCTGGATCGCCGCCGGCTACCCCGTCGAAGGCACCACGGCAGAAGGAATCAAGACAGAGGGAATCCGCTGTGCCTGCTGACCTACCCTGGACAACGTGACCCGAATCCTGATCATCCAGCCGGACACGTCGGACCCGCTGGGCCCCCTCGGCGACTGGCTGACCGAGGCCGGCGCGGAACTCGACGTCCGCCTGCAGCCGGAGCAAAACCTGCCCGAGCTCGACGGCTACCAGGCCGTCGTCTGCCTCGGTGGCGGCATGGGCGCCGAGGACGACGCGAAGCACCCGTGGCTCGCCGACGTCCGGCGGCTGCTGGCCAAGGCCGCCGCGAAGAACCTGCCCACCCTGGGCATCTGCCTCGGCTCGCAGCTGCTGGCCGTCGCCACCGGGGGCCGCGTCGAGGTCGCCCCGGACGGGCCGGAGGTCGGTCCGCACCTCGTCAGCAAGAAGGACGCGGCGTGGACCGACCCGCTGTTCGCCGACCTGCCGCTCGTGCAGGACGTCCTCCAGTTCCACACCGACGCCATCACCCGGCTCCCACCCGGCGCCGAGCTGCTCGCGTCCTCCCCGCGCTACGCCCACCAGGCCTACCGGCTCGGGCGTTGTGTCTACGGTGTCCAGTTCCACATCGAGACGACGCCCGAAGTCGTCGAGAGCTGGGCCGCGGAATGCCCCGAAGAAGCCGAATTCGCCCGGCCCGGCTCGCTCGAGCACGACTCGCTGGTGACCGTGCACGCCGACATCGAGGAGACCTGGCGCCCCTTCGCGCAGCGCTTCGTCAAGCTGGCCGCCGGAGAACTCGAGCCCGCGCTGACAAGTCAACGGACGTTACCGCTGGCTTAACGACAGAGGTCACAACCAGCAACGTCCTGTTAACGCCAGGCGTACCCGTCAGGTACCTTGCGGGAGGAGTCCCCACAAGGGTGCGGAGGTCGGGGTGCAACCCTCGTTGCTGGTCGTGGTCGTCGTCGTCACGGCCCTCATTTTCGATTTCACGAACGGGTTCCACGACACCGCGAACTCGATGGCCACGTCGATCGCCACCGGGGCGCTCAAGCCCCGCGTGGCCGTCGCGATCTCGGCGGTGCTGAACCTGGTCGGCGCGTTCCTGTCGGTCGAGGTCGCCAAGACGATTTCCAGCGGCCTGGTGGACGACACCAGGATCGGCCCGGCGATCGTCTTCGGCGGGCTGATCGGCGCGATCGTCTGGAACCTCGTGACGTGGTTCGTCGGCCTGCCGTCGAGTTCGTCGCACGCGCTGTTCGGCGGCCTGATCGGCGCCACCTGGATCTCCGCGGGGACCGACTCGGTCCACTTCGGAAAGATCGTCGAGAAGGTCCTGCTGCCGGCCGCGGCCAGCCCGGTCATCGCCGGGCTCGTCGCGATGACGGCCACCTACCTCGTCTACCGCTTCCTGGTCCGCGGCCGGCCCGCCACCCGCGGGTTCAAGGTCGGCCAGATCGTCTCGGCGTCCCTGGTCTCGCTCGCGCACGGCACCAACGACGCGCAGAAGACGATGGGCGTCATCACGCTCACGCTCGTCACCGCCGGCAGTCTTCCCGCGGGCGCGTCGCCGCCCATCTGGGTGATCATCAGCGCCGCGTGCGCGCTCGCGCTCGGCACCTACCTCGGCGGCTGGCGCATCACCCACACCCTGGGCAAGGGCCTCACCGACATCGAGGGCCCGCAGGGCTTCGCCGCCCAGACGAGCTCGGCGCTGGTCATCCTGGTCTCGTCGCGGCTGGGCTTCCCGCTGTCGACGACGCACGTCTGCTCCGGCGGGATCGTCGGCTCCGGCGTCGGCCGCCGGGACGCGCCGGTCCGCTGGCGGATGGCCGGCCGGATGGTCGTCGCCTGGCTGTTCACGCTGCCCGCCGCCGCGATCGTCGGCGCGATCTCCGGCAAGATCGCCTCGCTCGGCAACGCCGGCACCATCGCCGTGGGCGTCGCCGGGGCCGGCGTCGGCCTCGGCATCTACGTGCTTTCGCGACGCCACCCCGTCACCGCGCACAGCTTCCAGGTGCCCGAGCCGACGCCCGCCGGGACCGAGCCGGGCCGGCTCGCCGCCTGAGCCGCCATCCCCGGCTACGGTGGTCGGTGATGGCAGACCGCGCGCGAACGACCGCTTCGGCGGCGAGGTACGGCTTCACCGACTCCCGTGCCGAGGGCCAGTTGCGCGCGGCCGGCTGGTGGGCCGACGCCGGCCCGGTCGAGCCGGCCGCCGACGTGCTCGCGGCGTTGTCCCGCACCGCCGACCCGGATCTCGCGCTGCGCGGCCTGGACCGGATCCGTGAGGCCGACGCCGCCGAGTGGGCCGAGCTCGAACCGCAGCTCCGCGGCCACCGCACCTTCCGCGGGCGGTTCCTCAGCGTGCTCGGGACGTCGAGCGCGCTGGCCGACTTCCTCGCCGCGAACCCGGAGCAGTGGCGCTCGCTCATCGGCGACAAGTGCACCGACTCCGCCTGCTACCGCGAGGCCCTGCGCACGGCGCTCCTGGACGACGACGGTTCCGTGCTCACCGGGCTCAAGGCCGAGCAGGCCCTCAAGGTCGCCTACCGCGGCCAGCTGCTCGGCATCGCCGCCGCCGACCTCGGGCACGTCGTCGAGGCCGGGCTCGAGCACCCGCGCTACGCCGAGGTCGCGGCGCAGCTGACCGAGCTGGCCGAAGCCGCGCTCGCCGCCGGGCTGGTCGTCGCCGAGGCCGAAGCCGGCGCGTCCGCCGAAGGCACCCTGGCGATCATCGCGATGGGCAAGTGCGGCGGCCGGGAGCTCAACTACGTCAGCGACGTCGACGTCATCTTCGTCGGCGAAGGCGACCTCGGCCTCGCGACGCGGCTGGCGAGCACGATGATGCGGGTCGTCGGCAAGGCGTGCTTCGAGGTCGACGCGGCGCTGCGCCCCGAGGGCAAGGCCGGCGCGCTCGTCCGCACACTGGACGGCCACCACGGTTACTACCAGAAGTGGGCCAAGACCTGGGAGTTCCAGGCGCTGCTCAAGGCGCGGCCGGTGGCGGGCGACGCCGAGCTCGGCCGCCAGTACGCCGAAATGGTGGCGCCGCTGGTGTGGTCGGCGGCCGACCGGGAGAACTTCGTCGCCGAGGTGCAGCAGATGCGCCGCCGGGTCGAGGGGTACGTGCCGTCCGAGCACGCCGAGCGCGAGCTGAAGCTGGGCCGCGGCGGCCTTCGTGACGTCGAGTTCGCGGTGCAGCTGCTGCAGCTCGTGCACGGCCGGGTCGACGCGGACCTGCGTTCACCGTCCACGATGGACGCGCTCGAGGCGCTCGGCGAAGGCGGCTACGTCGGCCGTCAGGACGCCGCCGAGCTGGGCGCGTCGTATGAGTTCCTGCGGATGATCGAGCACCGGCTGCAGCTGCGGCGGCTGCGCCGGACCCACCTGTTCCCGGCGCCCGCGGACGTCGACGAGCTGCGGATCATCGCCCGGTCCAGCGGGATCAAGGCGAGCGGCGGCAAGACCCAGGGCGAGGCGCTGCTCGCGGAGTTCCGGCGGCACGGCAAGGGCATCCGGCGCCTGCACGAGAAGATCTTCTACCGGCCGCTGCTGCAGTCGGTCGCGAACGTGCCGACCGAGGCGCTGCGCCTGACCACCAAGCAGGCCGCCAGCCGCCTGGCCGCGCTCGGCTACACCGCACCCGACGGCGCGCTCCAGCACATCAAGACCCTGACCGCGGGCGTCTCGCGCCGCGCGGCGATCCAGCAGGCGCTGCTGCCGGTGCTGCTCGACCTCTTCGCCGACACCCCCGACCCCGACGGCGGCCTGCTGTCGTACCGGAAGGTGTCCGAGGCGCTCGAAGACACGCCGTGGTACCTGCGGGTGCTGCGCGACGAGGGCACGGTCGTGGAGAACCTGGCCTTCCTGCTGGGCACGTCCCGGCTGGTGCCGGACCTGCTGGTCCGCGCGCCGGAGGTGCTGCAGCTGCTCGGCGACCCGGCCCGGCTGCTGGGCCGCACGCCCGCCGAGGTGGCGACGTCGCTGCGGGCCGCCGTCCGGCGTCAGCCCGGGCTGAACGCGGCCATCGCCGCCGCACGTTCCCTGCGGCGGCACGAACTCCTGCGCGTCGCCTGCGCGGACCTGCTCGGGCTGCTCGACGTCCCGGCCGTCTGCGAAGCGCTGTCTTCGGTCTGGGTCGCGGTGCTGCAGGGCGCGCTGGCCTCGGCGTTCCGCCAGCGGCAGGCCGAACTCGGCCGGACGCCGGCGCGCATCGCCGTCATCGGCATGGGCCGGCTCGGTGGCGCCGAACTCGGCTACGGCTCCGACGCCGACGTGCTCTTCGTGTGCGAGCCGTCCGAAGGGGTCTCGGACTCCGACGCCGTGAAGTTCGCTTCGTCGGTCGCGGAGACCGTCCGGAAGATGCTGGGCGCGCCGAGCTCGGACCCCGCGCTGGAGGTCGACGCCGACCTGCGCCCGGAGGGCCGGAGCGGGCCGCTGGTCCGGACGCTGGAGTCCTACCGCGCGTACTACGCGAGGTGGGGCGAGGTGTGGGAGGCACAGGCGCTGCTGCGCGCCCGGTTCATCGCGGGCGACGACGACCTCGGCGACCGTTTCATCGCGATGATCGACCCGATCCGCTACCCCGAAGGCGGCCTCGACGCGACGAAGGCGCGCGAGATCCGCCGCATCAAGGCCAGGGTGGAGACGGAGCGAATGCCGCGCGGCGCCGACGCGACGCTGCACACGAAGCTCGGCCGCGGCGGCCTCGCGGACGTCGAGTGGACAGTGCAGCTGCTGCAGCTCCAGCACGCCCACGAGGTCGAGGGGTTGCGGACGACGTCGACGCTCGACGCGCTGGCGGTGCTCCCGGAGGCGGGCCTGGCCGAGCAGGCCGAGGCGGACTCGCTGGCCGAGGCGTGGCTGTTGGCGACCCGGGTGCGCAACGCGGGAATGCTGGTGCGCGGCAAGGCGGTCGACCAGGTGCCGGGCTCGGGCCGCGACCTGGCGGCGGTGGCCCGCGTCCTCGGCCAGTCGGCGGGCGACGACCCCGGCGAGTTCCTCGACACGTACCGCCGCATCACCAGGCGGGCGCACGCGGTGGTGGAGCACCTGTTCTACGAGGCCTGACCTACAGTGGCCTGGTGACCGATCGCGAGCCGTTCCGGACCCGGATCAAGGTCCGGCACTACGAGCTGGACACCCTGGGCCACCTCAACCACGCCGTGTACCACTCGTACGGCGAGGTATCCCGCTTGGAACTCCTCGAAGCGGCGGGCGCGCTGAAGGGGTTGCCGGGCCTGGCTTCGGTGCTCCTGGAGACGCACGTGGTGTTCCGCCGCGAGCTGCGCGCGGGCGACGAGGTCGACGTGACGTGCGAAGTCAAGTTCGGCAGCGGCAAGACGTTCAGGATGGATTCGAACATCCTCAAGCCGGACGGCACGCTGGCGGCGGAGATCACCTGCACGCTGGGGCTGATGGACCTGGAGCGCCGCAAGCTGGTGGAGGACCCGCGCGGCCACTACGAGGCGGCGGGCGCGGACATGAAGCTGCTGTCGCCGTCGGAGTGAGACGAGAAACGCCGGTGGCGAGGGCTGTTCGCTCCTCGCCACCGGCGTGTCCGGGGCGTCCTAGCCGATCACACGTCGTAGTACAGGGCGAACTCGTACGGGTGGGGGCGCAGGCGCAGCGGGTCGATCTCGTTCTCGCGCTTGTACGAGATCCACGTCTCGATCACGTCGGGGGTGAACACGCCGCCCTCGAGGAGGTAGTCGTGGTCCGCTTCCAGGGTGTCGAGGACCGTGCCGAGGTCGCCCGGGACGAGCTTGACGTCCTTGGCCTCCTCGGGCGGGAGCTCGTAGAGGTCCTTGTCGATCGGCTCCGGGGGCTCGATCTTGTTCCGGATGCCGTCGAGGCCGGCCATCATCATCGCCGAGAACGCCAGGTACGGGTTGCCCGACGAGTCCGGGCAGCGGAACTCGGCGCGCTTGGCCTTCGGGTTGTTGCCCGTGATCGGGATGCGGACGCAGGCCGAGCGGTTGCGCTGCGAGTAGACCAGCGAAACCGGGGCCTCGAAGCCCGGGACCAGGCGGTGGTAGGAGTTCACCGTCGGGTTCGTGAAGGCCAGCAGGCTCGGGGCGTGCTTGAGCAGGCCGCCGATGTAGTGGCGCGCGGTGTCCGACAGGCCGGCGTAGCCCGACTCGTCGTGGAACAGCGGCTGGCCGTCCTTCCACAGCGACTGGTGGCAGTGCATGCCCGAGCCGTTGTCGCCGGCGAGGGGCTTCGGCATGAACGTCGCCGTCTTGCCCGCCGCGAACACCGTGTTCTTCACGATGTACTTGAACAGCTGCAGGTCGTCCGCCGCGTGCAGCAGCGTGTTGAACTTGTAGTTGATCTCGGTCTGGCCGGCGGTGCCCACCTCGTGGTGCGCGCGCTCGATCTCGAAACCGGAGCCCTGCAGGTTGCGGACGATGTCGTCGCGCAGGTCGGCGAAGTGGTCGACCGGCGGGACGGGGAAGTAGCCGCCCTTGAACTTCGTCTTGTAGCCCTGGTTGCCGCCCACCTCGTCGGCGCCGGTGTTCCACCAGCCCTCGATCGAGTCGATCTCGTGGAAGGAGGCGTGCTCGGCGGAGTCGAAGCGGACCGAGTCGAAGATGTAGAACTCGGCTTCGGGACCGAAGTAGACGTTGTCGGCGACGCCGTACTCGGAGATGTACTGCTCGGCCTTGCGCGCGATGTTGCGCGGGTCGCGGCTGTACGCCTCACGGGTGAACGGGTCGTGCACGAAGAAGTTGAGGGCCAGCGTCTTCGCCTTGCGGAACGGGTCGATCCGCGCGGTGGCCGCGTCCGGCAGCAGCAGCATGTCGGACTCGTGGATGGACTGGAAGCCGCGCACCGAGGAGCCGTCGAACGCGAGACCCTCTTCGAAGGCCTCTTCGGTGAAGGCCTTCGCGGGAACCGTGAAGTGCTGCATCACGCCGGGCAGGTCGCAGAACTGGACGTCGATGACCTCGACGTCCTCATCGGCGATGAGGCGCTGGATGTCGTCTGGAGTAGTGGGCACCCTCGGTGACTCCTTCTCGTTCGAGCTCGTACGGCAGTGCTCTCTTCGGCTCACGCTAAAAGTGCGGTGTTGCCCGACCGTCACCCGTATGTTTCGCCGGTGTTAACGGGTGGTCGATATCGGGTATCCGACCAGGTCGGATGTGTTCCGCGCCACCGGCATACCCTGGACGGGTGGCGAGATGGACCGGTGAATGGCTGCCCGGCACCGGCGACGGTGGTCCGGGGACTGATCAACACGGCTCGCGGTGGCCGGGCGAGAAGTTCGGTTTGCCGGAGTCGGGCGTCGGCTCGGCGGCGAGCGGGGGCGCGCGGCTGCTCGGGCTGATCGTCGATCTCGTGGTGGCGGCCCTGGTCACGGCCATCTTCCTGCACCCGAGCCTGCAGGACCCGGCCGCGATGCAGCAGTTCAACCTCTGGTCCGGCGGCGTGTGGGCGGCCATCTCGGTCATCTCGGCCGGTTTCTTCGGCTTCACGCCGGGGATGGCCGCGGTCGGCATCCGCGTCGCCCGGCTCGACGGCGCCGCGCTGGTCGGCCCGCTGCGCGCGCTGGTCCGGGCCGCGCTGACGTTCGTGCTGATCCCGGCGGCGGTCCGCAACGCCGACGGCCGCAGCTGGCTCGACCGGCTGACCGGCACCGTGGTCATCCGGATGCGCTGACCGGCGCGCCCGGCCGCCACCCCGAGCCGCACGTCGCGAATGACTCATTCGGGACGTGGGCGCAGGCGACGCGCAGGAGTTCGTGCCGCCGCAGGG
>NZ_JBSFNC010000247.1:0-8837 GCF_053586895.1 Amycolatopsis sp. NPDC003731
GCTCTGGGCCCTGCTGCGCGACGGGCGGACCTTCACCCCAGCCGCGCCACAACCCGCTACCGCTGCGGCTTGACACGGTCATTCAGATTCCTTCCGGCACGTCACCGTAGCGCACGCCGTGCGCCCTTGCGCACGGCGAACCAGCATGCGTACAGTGTTCGCATGACCGGAACAGTGTACGCAGAAGCCGCGACTTTCGACCGTGACCACTGGCAGCGCCGCTTCGACGAGCTCCGCGCCGCCCACCACGTCCCCGGCGCGACCCTGGCGGTGCTCGCCGGGGGCGAGGTCCACGAACTCGCCTCCGGGGTGCTGCACCGGGGCACCGGGGTCGCGGCGACGACCGACTCGGTGTTCCAGGTCGGCTCCATCACCAAGATCCACACCGCGACGCTCGTGCTGCAGCTGGCCGAAGAAGGCCGGCTCGACCTCGACGCCCCGGTCCGCGACGTCCTGCCCGGCTTCACCGTCGCCGATCCAGCCGCGTCGGAGACGATCACCGCACGTCAGCTGCTCTCGCACACCAGCGGGCTCACCTGCGACTTCACCCGCGACACCGGCCGCGGCGACGACTGTCTCGCCGCCTACGTCGAGGCCGCGCGCGACGTCCCGCTCGACTGCCCGCCCGGGATGGCGATCTCCTACAGCAGCGTCGGCTACAACGTGCTCGGCCGGATCGTCGAGGTGCTCACCGGCCAGACCTGGGACACCGCGCTCCAGGAGCGGCTCTGCGCACCACTGGGTCTCACCCACACGGTGACGCTGCCCGAAGACGTCCTCCGGTTCCGGGCCGCGATGGGCCACCTCGGCGAAGGGGGCGCCGACCCCGATCCGGCGCCGGTGTGGAACCCGCTGCCGCGCTCGGCCGGCCCGTACGGCGGTGTGCTGTGCGCCACCGCGGCCGACGTCCTGCGGCTGGCCCGGATGCACCTCGACGGCGGGGTCGCCCCGGACGGAACCCGGTTGCTGCGCAAGGAAACCACCGACGCGATGCGGCACCGCGAGACCGGCTGCCCCGACAAGTGGACGGTCGATTCCGACGGCTGGGGCCTGGGCTGGACGCTCTACGACTGGGACGGCACCCCCGGCTTCGGCCACGACGGCGCGACCATCGGCCAGTACGGCTTCCTCCGCGTCGCACCGGACGCCGGCGTCGCCGTCGTGCTGCTCACCAACGGCGGCGGCGCTCGCCGGCTCTACTCCGGCCTGGTCCGCGAGCTCCTGTACGAACTTGCCGGCGTCCGCATGCCCGAACCGTTCGGCCCGCCCGCCCAGCCGGTACCGGCCGCCCTCGGCGATCGCGCCGGCGTCTACCGGCGCGAAGGCGTGGAGATCACCGTTTCCGAGCGCGCCGGCGTGGCCCACCTGCGGTACGCGTTCGTCGACGGCATGGCCGGGCTGGCCCCGCCCATCGAGTCGGACCTCATCGCGGTGTCGGAGGACGTGTACGCCGGCCGCGCGGACGGCGCCTTCAGCGACGATTGGCTGCCGGTCGTGTTCGCCACCCTGGCCGACGGCACCGCCTGCGCCTACATCGGCATGCGGGCCGCGCCGAAGGTCGCGTGAGCCCTCAGGAATCCACCCGGTACCAGCACGGACCGACCTCGGACAGCCGCACCGGAGGGCCGACCCGCGAGAAGATCCGGACCCCGCTGCCCAGCAGCACCGGCACCGGCAGGGCCAGCACCTCGTCCAGCACCCCGGCCTCCAGGCACTGCCGGGCGACGTCGGCGCCGAGCACGTTGACGTACTTGTCCCCGGCTGCCGCCTTGGCGGCCGAGACCGCCGCACCCAGGTCGCCCAGGAACGTCACCCCGGGCACCGGGTCGGCCGGACGGTGGGTCAGCACGAACTGCGGCCCCTCCCAGCCGCCCCCGAACGCCTTCCCCTCGCCCGGGCCGCCGCGGTGCGGGTCGTCGCCGTCGAAGGTGTGGCGGCCCACCAGGAGGGCGCCGATGCGGGGGACCACGTCCACCGGTGGCGGCCCCAGGTACGGCGTCAGCCAGGACATGTCTCCGCCCGGGCCGGCGATGAAGCCGTCGATCGAGCAGCTGAACGCGTAGAGCAGTTTGGCCATGCCCCTACTGACGCCCGGCGACGCGGAAATTCATCGGTCGGCGGGAGCCGGCGGGAACCGCGGCGGGCGGCGCTCGTTCCAGCTGGCCAGCCCCTCGGCCAGCTCCGGGCGGCCGAACGACTCGAGCATCAGCTCCGTGGCCGAGCGGGCGGCCTCCGGAAGCGGCAGCGACGCCTCGTGCGCGAACTGCCGCTTCATCACGGCCATCGACCGCGGTGCGCTGTAGGTCGCCAGCTCGGTCGCGTACGCGTGCGCGCGCAGCTGCAGCTCGCCGGGCGGGACGACCTCCTGGACCAGGCCGTAGCCGAGGGCGTCCTCCGCGGTGAACGTCCGCCCGGACAGCAGCAGGTCCCGGGCCCGGCCCTGGCCGACCAGCTCCGGGAGCAGCTTGGCGATGCCGTACTCGGCGATCAGGCCGCGGCGGGCGAACGCGGTGGTGAACTTCGCGCCCGCGGCGGCGAACCGGACGTCCGCCGAGCACGCGATGACGAACCCCAGGCCGGCGCAGCCGCCGTTGATCGCCGCGACCACCGGGACGCCCACCGCCGCGGCCACCAAGACGTCCCGGAAGTTGTCCTCGAGCGGCGGCCGCGTGGCGATCTTGTCCAGCAGGCCCAGGTCGGCGCCGGGGCAGAAGGCCCGGCCCGCCCCGGTGACGACGACCGCGCGAATCGCCGGGTCGGCGTCCGCCTGCCGCAGCAGGGCGCCGTAGCGGGCCTGCATCGGCACGTCCATCGCGTTGCTCGAGGCCGGCCGGTCGAACGTGCACGTCGCGACCGCGCCGTCCGCCTCGTACCGGACACCATCCACAGTGGACATCGCCGCCTCCTCGAGTTCGGGGCACCATACTAAGCGGTCGCTCGGGTGACTGTCGAGGACCGGGTTCGAAAATGTCGAACCCTTTGATTGTCCGGAAACCTCTGTGCCATAGTGCTTTCCGCCCGCACATCGCCGCGCTGGAAGGGGCTCGCCCGATGTCGCAAGAAGAACCGAGCGGTCTCCGCAGACGGGTCGTGCTGGGTGGGGCGGGTGCCGCCGTCGCCGTGACGGCCGTCGCGCCGGTCGCCCGGGCCGCCGACGCGCTCGCGCAGCCGGGCGCGGCCCGGGAAAGCGATTTCACGGCCGGCTGGCGGTTCGCACTGGCCAATCCCGACGGCGTCACCGATCCCGGTGGCCGCTTCGCCGACGCCCCGGAACCCGGCTTCGACGACTCGGGGTGGCAGGTCGTCGACCTCCCGCACGACTGGAGCATCGAGCTCCCGCCGACGGACCGGGGCACCAGCAGCGGGTCCGGCTTCTTCCGCGGCGGCCTCGGCTGGTACCGCAAGGCGTTCACGGTCCCGCCGTCGCCGGCCGGCCGGCGCGTGTCGGTCGAGTTCGACGGCGTCTATTCCGACGCCCACGTGTACCTGAACGGCGAGCTGCTCGGCAACCACCCGTACGCCTATACCGGGTTCGCCTTCGACCTCACCGGCCGGCTGCACACCGACGGGCGGACGCCGAACGTCCTCGCCGTGCGCGCCACCAACCCGCTGCCCAGCAGCCGCTGGTACTCCGGCAGCGGGATCCACCGCCGCGTCCGCCTGGTCGTCACCGAGCCGGTGCACGTGGCCCGGCACGGCACGTTCGTCACCACCCCGGACATCGCCGCCGGACGGGGCACCGTGCGGGTGACCACCGACGTCGTCAACGACTCCGGCACCGCGGTCACCGCGCAGGTGCGCACCACGATCACCGACCCGGCGGGCCGGGTCGTCGCGAACGGGTCGACGACCGTGGCGGTCCCCGGCGGGCGGACGACGACGGCGGTGACCGGGTTGCGGGTCGAGAAGCCCCAGCTGTGGTCGATCGGCGCAGCCAAGCTGTACCGGCTGCGCACCGACGTCGTCGTCGCCGGGCGCGTGCTCGACACGACCACCGCCGACTTCGGCTTCCGCTACACCGAATTCCACCCGGACCACGGGTTCTCGCTCAACGGCGAGCCGATGAAGCTGCGCGGGGTCAACCTGCACTCCAGCCAGGGCGCGCTGGGCGCGGTGATCGACCCCGCCGCGCTGGAACACCAGATGCGGCTGATGCTCGCGATGGGCGTCAACGCGCTGCGGACCGCGCACAACCCGCCGGACCCGCAGCTGGTCACGGTCTGCGAACGGCTCGGGATCGTCATGATGGTCGAGGCCTTCGACTGCTGGCGGACCGGCAAGCTCGAATACGACTACCACCACGACTTCGACGAGTGGAGCGCGCGCGACATCGCCGAAATGGTGCACGCGGCCAAGAACTCGCCCGCGGTCGTGCTGTGGTCGATCGGCAACGAGGTACCGGACGCGTCGATGGCGGGCGGCCCGGAGATCGCGGCCGGGCTGATCGCCGCGGTCCGGGCGATCGACACCACCCGGCCGGTCGTCATGGGCTCCGACCGCTACCGCGGCGTGCCGGCGCCGGGCTCGCCGCAGGACCTCATCCTGAAGCAGCTCGACGGCCTCGGCGTCAACTACAACACCGCCCAGTCCATCGACGGGCTGCACCGGCAATACCCGGACAAGTTCTTCTTCGAGTCGGAATCGTCGTCGGAGACCTCGACGCGCGGGGTCTACCAGGAACCCGATCTGCTCAACACCGGCGAGAACCACACGCCGGGCAAGCGGGCGACGTCGTCCTACGACAACAACCTGGCTTCGTGGACCTTCAGCGGGGAGTACTCGCTGAAGAAGGACCGCGACCGGAAGTTCTGCCAGGGCCAGTTCCTCTGGTCGGGCCAGGACTACCTCGGCGAGCCGACGCCGTACGACTTCTTCCCGGTCAAGACGTCCTTCTTCGGCGCGGTCGACAGCGCCGGCCTGCCCAAGGACGCCTTCCACCTCTTCCGCAGCCAGTGGACCACCGCGCCGATGGTGCACCTGACCCCGATGGACTGGACGAACCACCGGCCCGGCGAGCCCGTCGCGGTGTGGGTCTATTCCACTGTGGACACCGTCGAGCTGGTGCTCAACGGGAAGTCCCTGGGTGTGCGGAAGTTCGACCGCAAGACCACTGTGGACGGACGCCCATACCTGGAGACGACCGAACCGGCCGGCGACGACAAGAACGACCCCTCCGGCAGCTACACCAGCCCGAACGGCAGCACCGGCAAGCTGCACCTGACCTGGACCGTGCCCTTCGCGCCCGGCACGCTGACCGCGATCGCCCGGTCCGGCGGCCGCGAGGTGGCCCGCGACGAGCTCGTCACGGCCGGCCCGCCGCGCGCGATCCGGCTGCGGGTGGACGAGCCCGGCGGCCGGGTGGTGGCCGGGGCGATGACGTTCGTGACGGCGTCGGTCGTGGACGCCCACGGGGTCGTCGTGCCCGGAGACGGGCCGGTGCTGCGGTTCACCGTCGCCGGACCCGGCCGGGTCGCCGGCGTCGACAACGGACGGCAGGAACTCGCCCAGAGCTACCAGCAGCCGACGATCCCGGCGTTCAAGGGGCTGGCCGTCGCCGTCGTCGCGGCGACCGGCGGCCGCGGGCCGATCACCGTGACGGCGAGCGCCCCGGGGCTGACGCCGGGGAAGCTCACCCTGCCCGGCACGTCCCTCGGGCAGCGCAACGGGCCGGGAGCGCGGGCGGTCGAGGTCCCGGTGGCCGCGGTCGTCTCGACCGCGGACGCGAGCTACTCGGGCGCCCCGGACACGCTGCCGGCCGCGATGCTGGACGGGAACCCGGCCACCGGCTGGTCCAATCAGTACGTCAAGCAGGCGACGTCGACGCTGGCCGCGGTGAGCCGGCCGCGCGCCGAGGACTGGGTGTCCCTGGCCTGGCCGTCGGCCCAGCGGATCAGCGCCGTGACGGCGAACTTCGTGGTGGACGCGAAGCTGGCGCGGCCGGTCGCCGTCGAAGTCACCCACCGCACGGCCCGGGGGCTCGAGCCGGTGCGGAACCTGCGGATCACGTGGGGGACCGGCTCGAACGACCCGACGTCGTTCGCATTCGATCCGGTCGTCACCACGGAGGTGCGGGTGACGATGACCGCGACGGGCTTCCTGCGGATCAGCGCGTTGCTGGCCCGGTGACCGCGGGCCCGGCGGGGCGCACCCCCCGCCGGACCGCGGTGGTCACCGGCTGCAGGGCGCGAGCGCGTCGAGTCCCTGCGGCTTGGCCGCGTTGCGGCCGATGGCGGTGGCGATCCGGTTGATCGTCGCCACCCGCTTGTCCTCCAGCGGGCCGAGGATGGCGTTCTGGACGAAGTTGGGGCCGCCTTGGCCGACGGTCGTCCGCAGGCGGTTGTTGGCTTCGTCGATCTGGGTGTTCAGCAGTTCGAGGTTGCGCTGCACCTCCGCCTGGGCCTGGGCGGGGATGGCGGGCAGCCGGCTCGCCACGTCCGGGCAGGAGATCTTGCCGGCTCCGCCGGCGTTGCCGGTGTTCCCCTGGTTCCCGTTCTGGCCGCTGTTCCCGGTGCTGCCGTTCTGGCCGCCGTTGCCGGTTCCCTGGGCCGGTGCCGGAGCGGCGGCACCGGCGCCGCCCACCGCGCAGGTGGCCAGGCTGTCGAGGCCCTGGGGCTTCTCGGCCCGGCGCCCGATCGAGATGGCGATGCGGTCGATCGTGGACTTCCGCTTGTCCGCCAGGGGGCCGAGGATGGCGTTCTGGACGAAGTTCGGGCCGCCCTGGCCGACGCTCGTGCGGAGCCGGTTGTTGGCTTCGTTGATCTGGGTGTTCAGCAGCTCCAGGTTGCGCTGCACCTCGGCCTGCGCTTGCGCGGGGATGGCCGGGAGCTTGCTCGCCACGTCGGGACAGCTGATCTGGCCGACCGCCGCCTGGCCGCCCGAGGCGGCGTTGGCGGCGCCGGGGTCGCCGAAGGTCGTGGCGACGGCCAGCGCTCCGCCCGCGATCGCGAGGGCGAAGACCCCGGTCGCGATCTTCGTCCGCTTGGATAGGCGGTGTCGTCCACCGGAAGCAGGCATGAATGACTCCGTTTTCGTGATTGAGTTAGCGTGAACATATGGGTGCTCCGCCGTCTTCGGGGGATACGGCGGAGTATTCGGATGGGGCGGACCAATCTGGTCGCCGACGACCATGGTGACCTCCCGATCAGGGGTTTGTCCAGTGTGATCCGGTCGGAAAAGAAGATCTGAACCATTTCGAACCGGGGTACGTGTACCTCTGTGACGGCGGCATCTGGCCGCATTGTTTTGGCATGGTTCCGCGCACACGAGAATTGTCGTGCGCAATTCCGGCGTGCGCGCGCGGGCTTGACGCGGGCCGCCGTGTCCTCCTAGCGTCGCCATACCGACCGGTCGGTGTCCAACGGAGGTCGCTGGATGAGCTGGTACGACGCGAAGCCTTGGCTCGCGAGCTACGACGAACGGGTGCGGGACGCGGAACCGGCGAAGCCGACGACCTTGCCCGAGTCGTTCCGCCGGGCCGTGGACCACGTCCCGGACCGAGCGGCGATCGCGTACTTCGACGCGCGGCTGAGCTACCGCGAGGTCGACGAGCTCTCCGACGGCGTCGCGCGGTACCTGGTGGCCCACGGCTTCGCCCGCGGCGACCGGCTCGCCCTGGTGCTGCAGAACATCCCGCAGTTCGTGATCGCCCTGCTCGGCGCGTGGAAGGCCGGCGGGATCGTGGTGCCGGTCAACCCGATGTACCGCGAGCGCGAGCTCACGCACGTGTTCACCGACGCCGGGGTCAAGGCGGTCGTCTGCTCGCAGCGCGGCTGGAACGCCTACATCGGCGAGACGGCGGCCGCGAACGGCGTCGGCATCGCGCTCACCACCAGCGAACTCGAGTTCCAGACCCGCGACGACGAGCGCGTCCTGGCCAAGGTCGAGCGGGAGGAGACGCCGGGCGCGACCGAGCTCCTCGAAGCCGCGGCGACGCCGGGCCCGAAGCCGCCGGAGCCCGCCTTCGCCCTCGACGACACCGCGCTGATCAGTTACACCTCCGGCACCAGCGGCACGCCGAAGGGCGCCACCAACACCCACGGCAACATCGGCACCAACGCCGCGGGCCTCGGCTCCTTCAGCGGCCTGCCGGCGGGGTCGACGCTGTTCGGGCTCGCGCCGCTGTTCCACATCACCGGCATGGTCTGCGAGCTCGGCTCCGCGATCGACATCGAGGGCACCTTGGCGCTGGCCTACCGCTTCGAGCCGGGCGTCGTGCTCGACGCCTTCCTCGAGCACAAGCCGTCGTACACGGTGGGGCCGTCGACGGCCTACATGGCGCTGATGGCGCACCCGTCGTTCAGCCGTGCGCACTTCGACTCGTTCGCGCTGCTGTACTCCGGCGGTGCCGCGCTGCCGCCCGCCGTCGTCGAGGCCTTCCGGGCGAAGACCGGGCACTACATCCACAACGGCTACGGCCTCACCGAAACCACCGCGGGCTGCGTCGTCGTCCCCGGCACCCTCGAAGCACCGATCGACCCGGAATCCGGCACCATCTCGATCGGCCTGCCGGTGCCGGACACCATCGTCCGGATCCTCGGCGAGAACGGCGAAGAGCTGCCGCCCGGCCAGGCGGGCGAGATCGCCGTCGAGGGTCCGATGGTCGTTTCGGGCTACTGGAACCGCCCGGAGGCCACCGCCGAGGCGCTGCCCGGCGGGCGGCTGCTCACCGGTGACATCGGCTTCATGGACGAACGCGGCTGGGTCTACGTCGTCGACCGCAAGAAGGACATGATCAACGCGTCCGGCTTCAAGGTCTGGCCGCGCGACGGCGAGCTGTTCGCGGCGCGTTCCGGGGCGTCGGTGGTCGCTTTCGGGCCGGCGAGCGTGGTCGAGCAGGC